>JBJTRD010000486.1:0-3041 GCA_046075945.1 Flavobacteriales bacterium | reverse complement strand
TCGTAAGCCATGTGGTTGTCGCGTTTGCCCTGGATTCTTGCCCTTGTGTGGCTGGCTGTGCGGTGGTGGTTAGGCTCTCACCTGGATTTGGATGGTGCTAAGACAGCCGGTGTTTTTATCAATATTCTTTTCATTCTGCTGATTGTTTTTCTCGGAATAAATCTTCAATACAAGATAAAACAGAAGGAGAAAACAGCTTTTGTGGAAGATGTGAAGGCGTGCATGAAGCCGGCATTAATTTATGTGCTCGCGGCACTTGGTTCGATGGCTGTCTATTATACTTTTATAGGAAGCGACATCGAATTATTACGCTCTGCGCGTATCACGAAGTTTACGGAAGAAATACAGGATGAGACGTATTTTCAAAATTATCTGAGTCAAAATCCGGAAAGAGCAGGCAAGTCGAAGGATGCATTGGTGCAGGATTATCGGAACGAAGTAGAAAGTTTCGTTTCACTTAAAACGCTCTTAATCTTTGGTTCTGTAGCTTTGGTTATAATTTCCTTTGTATATAGCGTATTAGCGGTGTTTTTTTGGCGCAACTTTCTTCGCAAATGGTAGTGCAATTTTTCCATAGAAATTCGTTACTTGCATCGTTCATGAAAAGGAATTTCACTCTCCTGATTGTTTTTGCGGGAATTCTATTTTCCGAAAACTCGCTTGCTCAAGCGCAGGGCAGGGAGAATTTGCCATACTTCGATAGTCGCTATTACCACTTTGGTTTCTTGTTGTCGGCCAATAGCTCTTCTTTCTTTGTCGACTACAAACCCGATTTTACATTTTCCGATTCGCTGCTGGGAATCGATAATGTGCCACAGGCAGGGTAACCTGGCGTTGCTCGCATCGTTGAATCCGGTCAAAAATGTGAATTTGCGATTTGTGCCGGGGCTATCTTTTCAAGACCGGGGATTGAACTATCGGTTCTTGGCAGACGATGGAAAAATTGAGACGTATTTGAAGCGGACCGAGTCGGTATGGCTTCAATTCCCTCTCATGTTGAAGCTTCGGACCAACCGAGCCGGTAATTTTGCAGCTTACGGACTGGTAGGCGGTTGCTATGGTATCGATATGCAATCGCAGAAGGATGTGGATGAAGCTATCGCAGGTAAGATTGTAGTAAAGCTTCAAAAGACGGATATTACATTGGATGCAGGCGGAGGTTTCGACTTTTTTCTCCCTTATTTCAAGTTCGGTGTTGAAATGAAAACTTGCTTTGGTATGCGAGATGTGCTCATACAGGAGAGCAATCAATTCACCGATCCGATATCGCGATTGCGTACACGGACATTCGTTTTATCACTTTGTTTTGAAGGCTGATTTTTTCACCCGACATTGTTCATAATGCTCAATTGAGATCATTTTCTTTTTTGTCTTTCGGCGCATCTTCGAAACATGAAAAAGTCATTCATCCGTTTTATTAAAAGCAAGTACACGCTGGCCACTGTGGTGTTTCTGTTGTGGATTACCTTTTTCAATGAAATTGACTTAATCTATATTTTTCAATCGCGACGCGAGGTAGTGGCCTTGAGAAATGAAGTGCAGCGTATGAAGGACGATAATCAGAAGGCGACCGAATCATTGCGCGATTTAACTACCAATACGTATTCACTCGAGAAGTTTGCGCGGGAGAATTATTACATGAAGCGCGACAACGAAGAAGTGTATGTTTTTAAAGAGCGTTCTGAACCTACGCAGCAATAATTTTCACCGACTGCTCGTTTCATTTGCATAATCCTACCAACCATGCTACGTAAGTTTCTTTTTTTCGCTTTATGTGCCATTGAGGCAATATCCGTAAATGCTCAAATGCAGGCCGATTCAACTTCAGGACTTAATGTCTACATCAACTGCATTTATTGTTACCAGAATTATTTGAAAACCCAGATAACATGGGCAAATTTTGTTCAGGATCAATTTGTAAGCGATGTTGATCTGACTATTACTTCGCTTAGCACGGGAAGTGGAGGCAATCAATATCAATTATTATTCGCAGGTAAAAAGGAACTTGCCGGATTGAAGGACACGATGCAGTTTGTGACCAGCGCCATCAATACAGAAAATGAAATTCGGGAAATGTTGGCTCGCAAAGTAAAGCTTGGCCTGGTGCGCTATGCGGCGTGCAGCAGCACCGGTGACTGTCTGAAAATTGAAAGCAACAATCAACAGGATAGCCTGGATATTGGAATTGGCAGCAATCCGCAGGAAGATAAATGGAATGCGTGGGTGTTTCGATTGAGTGTTGGTGGCAATGCAGGAGCTCAAAAAGTGTATCAAAGTGGGTATTTCCGAGGATCCATTTCGGGCTCGCAAGTGAAGGAAACACACAAGCTGCTTTTTGGGATCAACGCTTCTTACAACGAACAACGCTACAATTATTCAGGGTTCCAGGAAAACTATATTCTTCGCTCGCAGTCTGCATACCTTACCTATGTTCACTCCATCAATAATCACTGGTCAGCAGGTGGCTTTATGAATTCTGAAATAAGCGACTTCAGTAATTACGATTTGTATCAGAATGTTTCTGCCGGAGTAGAATACAACGTGTTCCCTTATCAGCAAGCGCAAACAAAAATGCTGACGTTCGCATACAAGGTGGGCTATACATACTATGATTTTAAGGAGGAAACTATCTTTAACAAAACCATCGAACGGATACCGGCCAACTCACTCAACGTTTCGACGGGTTTTACCAAAGACTGGGGTCAGGTGAATGCAGGAGCCGAAGCTGCAAGTTTTCTGAATGATTTCCAAAAAAAACACCTCTCATTGTATTGTGATTTTGAGGTCCGCATTTTTAAAGGACTGTCGGCAAATGGGTATATGAGTTACAGTATTCAGAGAGACCAGGTCAACATACGGCTCAATGGCGCATCGGAGGACGAGGTCTTGTTGCAGCAACAGGAATTGCTCACGGGCTATGAATTTTACGCCTACGTCGGATTGAATTACCGCTTCGGATCTATTTACAACAATGTGGTAAACCCCCGATTCAATTGATGTCGCACCCAATGGCGTTCTGAATGGCCTGGGTGTCGAACGGC
>JBJTRD010000485.1:0-3054 GCA_046075945.1 Flavobacteriales bacterium | reverse complement strand
AGCGGATGTTCGCGAATGCCTCTCAACACACGTTGACCGTAGAGTTGATAGACGAGCAATCCGGCGACGAAGGTGAGTTTGATGTGCATCCACGGTTGTGTCAGAAAAGCAGCATTCAGAACAAGCAGCCAGATGCCGAATATGAGTGTGAGAATACAAGAGGGCCAGGAGATGGCATACCACAGCCTGCGCTCCATGATGGTGTATTGCTCCATGAGAATGCTGCGACGAGGCTCTTCGGTGCGCGCAGCTTCTGCATGATACACGAATAGGCGAAACATATAGAAGAGTCCGGCGAACCAGGTAACCACGAAAATGATGTGCAGCGATTTAAGGATGGTGTAATATTCCATGCTGTCAAAAGTAGGGCAGGGGAGTTGTTAGGTTTCCTTGACCGGAAGATGAAATTTAGATGTGATGTGTGAAGTTCCACAACTCTTGTATATTTTCGCACCGCTTGTTTATTGACGACAAGCCGTCATTCCGAAAAACGTTAGGAGTAGGGCCACTTTTTAAAAACCATATCTATGAAAAAAGTTTACATGATGCTGGCTGTATGCGCTATCGCATTGGCTTCATGCAAGAAAGATTACACTTGCTCTTGCACAATTTTGGGTCAGACAACTGATTCTGTAATTGCTGACTCTAAGAAGGCAGACGCAGAAGATGCTTGCGACGCTTTGAACACTTCTGCTGCTATCCTCGGCGGAAGCTGCGAACTCAAGTAATATTGAATTCAAAAGAAAACGAAATCCATCTCACTTCGAGGTGGATTTCTTTTTTTATGCCATGAAACAAAAAGTTCTTTTTCTCATAACCACCGCTGTATGTGTGTTGTTGCTGCTGCCTGCAGGATATTCTAATCTTCGAAGCAGGCTGCTTCAGGCAGGAATGAGCTGGACCATCAGCGAATGGGCATTTTATGCATTGCTCGTGTGTATTGGAGTGCTTATGGCGTGGCAACTTTTGCGTGTTGCCTCGTTGCCTGTGCGTTGGCAGCGGATAGTTGTAGCCATTACGGTTGCGACACTTCCATTTGCGGTTGGCTTTGCGCAGCATCCGATTTATGAGGACATGCTGTGGAATATGGCACACGACATGTCGGCAGAGCAGGCCATGCCCGACTATGAGCACGCCGATCTGGTGGTGATAGCCATTGCCGATTGTCCGTATTGCAAGCGAGCTGTTGCCGAGTTGAACGCCTTGCATACACGCAACGAGTCGATGCGCTTGCGCATGGTAGTGTGCACGGCCGATAGTTCGTGGATGGAGCCTTACCGCGCAGAAGCGCATGAATCGATAGAGGTGACGATGGCATCCGACATGAACCGATTGGCCACGCAAGCCGGCGGACATTTCCCGGCGTATGTGCTCGTGCGTGATGGAAAACCCGTTTGCCGCTGGACGAACAACGAGTGGGGACCGGTGGCGAAGGACATCGTTGAGGGAGTGGCGAACGGCGAATGACGAGTGGCGGGTTGCATACGGCGAATGGCCAAAGACGCACTGCTGCGCGTCGCCGCTAATAGTCAATGCTCTGCTTTACAAATGGCGAATATGGCGCAACAGCGCAACGCTACGTTTCGCTATATCACGCGCACTCTATCAATTACAATTTCACCAAATTGAGGCTCCTACGTCCCAG
This sequence comes from Flavobacteriales bacterium, assembly GCA_046075945.1. GTDB lineage: Bacteria > Bacteroidota > Bacteroidia > Flavobacteriales_D > Sanyastnellaceae > JAIBBG01. Next base: position 1,409 of record JBJTRD010000485.1, on the reverse strand, counting down.
GTTCCAAGGATTTTTCAGGATTGGATAATTCAAGTTTGTTATTATCAGCGGAAATCCATGTGAAATTCCCAATTGGGGTGCGGTCAAAGAATGTTAATCAGAATGAAAACGGAAGTATTAAAAAACAAAATAAAGTACCCAGGGAGTTTTAACCCTCCCCATACCTCGCCTGATTCCCTTCGCCCATCCGCTGCAACACTCCACATTTGACTGCCGCGTTTAAATCACGGCTGGCGGTGGCGGTGGAGAGCGTTTTAAATACCTGCATGTAGTCTTTGCGGGTGAAGGCCCTCGACTCCGCTCGGGCACCGGCGTCGAGCGATTCATTTTTCAGAGAAAGAAAATACTGCACGCGATCACTTTCTTTTAATACAGGATTGGTATCCTTCGTGAGTCCGCGCAGCGATTCATCGATTACTCCGAGCATATAGGCAATAAAGGGTGTGGACTGTCCCAACTTGTCACTAGAGGCCAATGCCTTGTAATAATCTTGTTGCGTATCGCGAATAATCGTCTCGAAAGGCAACGATGAAAAAACAGGATGGTGCTTGCTCAGCAACAACGTTTGCCACAAGCGTCCCATCCGTCCATTACCATCCATAAACGGGTGAATGAATTCCATCTCGTAATGAAACACACAGCTCTTGATGAGCATGCTGTCGGGGGCCTGCTTGGCATACTTCATCAATTCCTGCATAAGCCCTTTCACACCCGAAGCAGGCGGTGCGATGTGTGCCACTTTGCTTCCATGCATGATGCCTACCGACTTCCTTCGAAACTTCCCGGCATCGTCTATAAGGCCCTTCATGAGTGCGCCATGTGCAGATAGAAAGGATGTAGTTGAAAATGGATCGAACGATTCGAGGCGGTCATAAGTCTCAATTGCATTGCGCACTTCCACTATTTCACGCTGCGAACCAATGACACGCTTGCCGCTCAGTATCGCAGTTATTTGCTCGAGGCTCAAAGAATTACCTTCAATCGCCAACGAAGCCTGAATGGTTCGAATGCGATTCTCTTTGCGAAGCTGGGGAGTAGGCTTCGTGAGGTAACGTCCGTTTATTTCTCCGAGGCTAACCCCAATCGATTCAATGAGCTTCAGTATTTCGGGCGTAATGGTGTAGGGTGGGGTCATGATAGTATCAAATGATGCTATCAAAGGTAATGACTAATGCAACGAAAGGCTTCCCTCGGCCATATTTGTCATTAGTCACTAGTCATTAGTCATTGCTCAGCATCCCTCATCCTTCGGCCGCACCTGCGTCCAGCGCCAGCCGTCTTCCGACCATTGCCAGTTGGGTAGTTTGAATTGGTTAGATGAGGAACCTTCTTTTTCGAGTATGACCTTCATGTTTTGTAGGCCTTCCTGAATGTCTTGGCCTAGCATGTCTTCCATGCTGATGAAGAGT
>JBJTRD010000484.1:0-9151 GCA_046075945.1 Flavobacteriales bacterium | reverse complement strand
AAGCCCATCAGCGATATCCAAATAATAGGAGCAAAATATCTGGCCGGGTTGCTTTTGGTAATTATAGCCATAGTACCCACGCTGGTTTACTATCTGACGGTTTATTCGCTGGGCGATCCGGTTGGCAACATCGATAGCGGTGGCACTTGGGGGTCCTACATTGGGCTGCTCCTCCTGGCTGCGGGCTATGTGTCTATCGGTATTTTTTCCTCCTGCATCACCAGCAATCAAATCGTGAGTTTTTTAGTCGCGGCTATCCTATGCTTTTTCATGTATACCGGTTTTTCATCCATTGCATCCTTTGAATTACTGGGCGCTGCCGATAGTTTTATTCTGAGTCTAGGCATGCAAGCGCACTATGATTCTCTGAGCCTCGGACTCATCGATAGCCGCGATGTGGTGTATTTTGTTGCATTGATTGCCATCTTCCTGCTGCTTACCAAAACAGTGCTCAGCAGCAGAAAATGGTGAGGCCCTTAAACCTTTGAAAACATTTGGCGTCTGACTGCCCATGAGCGACCATGAATTGTTGGACATGTTGCGTGATCCGCTGCGAAGAAACGCAGGCATAGCGCATTTTATCCGACAATTCCAAAAGCCCGTTTACTACTACATACGAAGGATGGTGTTGAGCCACGAGGACGCGGATGACATTTCACAAGTGGTTTTTATCAAGGCGTGGAAGGCCATAGATGGTTTTCGCGGCGATGCTAAACTTTCGACTTGGTTGTATCGCATTGCACATAACGAATGCATCACATTTCTTCGAAATGCCAAACGCATCATGAATGTGGAAACACACGCGCTGGAGAAATCATTGGGTGCTGCATTACAATCGGATGTGCTTTTTTCGGGCGATGAAATACAAGCTCGTTTGCAAACAGCCATTGCGTTGTTACCCGAGAAGCAAAAGGCTGTATTTATAATGCGTTATTATGACGAATTGAAATACGAAGAGATGTCTGAAATAACGGGCACCAGTGTGGGAGCGTTAAAAGCGAGCTACCACCATGCCGTACAAAAAATAGAAGCTTTTTTAGGCGGGCAATGAAACACGAGGATACATATGATCTCAATGGGTTCAGCGAGGAAACGCTGAAAAAATTGGAGCGCTCCAAAATGGAGATGCATGTGCCGGATGATTATTTCGAGAAGAAGGCAATCCTGCTTGAATCGGCCATGATTCGTTCATTCGATGTTCCCGAAGATTATTTTGAAAATCAGCAAAGCCAACTCAGCGAAAAGCTTATGCAGGCTTCGGATGGTCGCACACGATTGCGTTCAATTCGTTTGTGGGTTTCGCTTGCCGCTGCTGCCATGATGGCCGGCGTTGTGTTCTTGTTGATTCCGGGCAAGAGGGAGAATCCATCATTCTCAGAACAACTGCACCAATGCAACCTCGAATTTGATGACCTGGAGCAGGTTGATTTTGATGAAGAGGTGTATGATGAATTTGTAGTGATGGACACCATCGCGCCTGATACCGCAGCCGAGAAAAAAATACCTGCTTCGGTCAATGACTTTAAACCTTCCAAGGGACAATCGGTCATTAGCTGGGACGACATTGATGCGAGCGATATCGAGGAGTATTTGAAGGACGAAGAGACATTGGAAATAATAGATGAACTTTAAATAAAACACTACTATGAAAAAGGCAATTTGTTTGTATATGATCGCGCTCACATGCAGCGCTATTGCATGGGCCCAACCCGGACCACCGCCTGCACCCGGAGGCGAGAAACGCAAGGAGAAAGTGGAGGCGCTTAAACGCAGCTACTACTCAGAGAAGTTGGCGCTGACACCGTCAGAAGCAGAAAAGTTCTGGCCTATCTACAACGAGTTTAGAAAGAAAGAGGAAACGTTGCGAAAAGAGGGAAAGGGAGATAAGAAGAAGGGCGAGGAACCGAAGTACAATGAGAAAGAAGCATTGGCAGAAATAGATCGCGTGGCGCAGCAAAAGAAAGCGCACATCGATCTTGAAACGCAGTTTCTCAAAGATTGTATGCCTGTGCTCGGTCCTGAGCGGGTGATGCATCTCGAGCGCATCGATCGTGAGTTTCAACGCGAGTTGCTGCAGCACATGAAGGAAAAGAAGGAGGGAGGCAAGGGACCTCGGAAGTAGCATTTCTTACATCGGGAAAAAACGATATCGTTTTTCAGTGGCATCTCGTGGTTCAATTTCAATGAATCCATCAGCACCACTGAGCGCACTGAAATCTCCCGAACCATGGTTGCATAGTGTCTCGGCTGTGTGCATGCCATTCTCATGCATGATACGAACAGGCACAAACAAGCTAAGCTTTTCGTGCGGATGTACGGACTGTTTCAGAGCAACGTGAATGGTATTTTCGCTACGCCCCATCTGTTGCAGCATCCAGGGTATAACATAGCGCGCCGCACACGCCAATGTCGATACCGGATTTCCAGGCAACGCAAATACAACGGTACGATTCGATTTGCCAAACCACATGGGCTTCCCCGGTCGTTGAGCAATTCCATGGAATACAGAATCCACTTTCAATTCACTTAATATTTCGGGCAGCAAATCAAATTTTCCTTTCGAAACTCCGCCACTGAGAATGATTACATCGTACGTATTCAATCCATAACTAACAGATTCACGTAGTGCATCTGTAGAGTCGGGCAGGTGCATGCCGGAGGCATGTATACCCAGGTTTCGCATCAGTGCTGAGAGTGCGTAAGCATTGGATCGGCGTATTTGATGTGCAAGGGGTGTTTCGTCGATTTCAACCAATTCATCACCGGTTGAACAAATAAGGACGCGCGGAAGACGCTGCACGGCGAGCATGTGCTTTCCAATCGAAGCGGCAATGCCTATTTCAGAAGTACCAAGCACACTTCCTGTTTTAGCCAGCACAGCGCCTTTGTATTTGTCGCCTCCTTGCAGGTGAACATTTTTGCCGCGCCCGCTTGGAGGTATTTCAATGTGCGCCACGCCATTTTCTATGCGAAGATGTTCATATGGAACAACGGTGTCGCACCCAATACTGCGCACAGCCCCCGTCATTATTTCGATACAATGGTCTGCGTTTTCTAGCGTGAGTGCGGGCTGTCCGGCCCGTTGCATGGATTGAATGATGAAGCTGCGTTGACCCGATTCAATTGCATCATAATTCAATGCAATACCATCCATCATTACCCGATCGAAAGGAGGCAGATCAGTGTCGGCAATCAAATCTTCAGCGAGTAAGCGGTGGAGTGCATCTTCCAGCACAATGGTTTCTGCTTCGAGGTGAAGCGAACATGTGTGTATTAGCTGCTCGGCTTGAGAAGGCGTTATCATGGATTATCCTCCAATAGTGGCCATCGATTCGGATACGGGGGTGCGTTGATTCTGCGCTTCGAATCCGTCTTTGGACTTATGCAAGATAGCCATTTCGATTGATTTCGCAAGGGTGTCATTCGATGCATCGTTGCGCATCAGCGTGCGCAAGTCGAGGGCATTGTTTCCGTAGAGGCAAGTCTTCATTTGCCCGGAAGGTGTTAGCCGAATGCGATTGCAAGTACCGCAAAATGTGCGCGACCACGCCGCAATAATGCCAATGGTTCCCTGATGCCCCGTGGCCTTGAAGATTTCCGAAGTGGAATGGGGTGGGGCGGGCAGTTGTTCAAGAGTTCCTAAACCTTCGGTCAATGCTTCATGTAAACCTACTCGGTTCCATTTCACAGCATGTCGGTTGCCACGTCCGTTGAAAGGCATCTCCTCGATGAAACGCACATCGACCGGAAGATCTTTGCTGAGCAGGGCTAAAGGCAGTAAATCCGCTTCGTTGACATCTTCCATGATGACAGCGTTCATCTTAGTTCGAATACCGTGATGAAGCAATGCTTCGAACGTTTTCATTACATCTCGAAAAACATCGCGGCGGGTGATGGTTGCAAATCGTTGTTCGTCGAGTGTGTCGAGGCTTAGGTTCACAGAATCGATGTTGAGTTGCTTGAGCAGCGGTATAAATGGAGCGGTCAACACACCGTTGGTTGTGATGGTAATGCTCTCGAAGAGTTTGCTTTCTGCCACACGTATGAGCAATTGATCGAAATCTTTTCGCATAAATGGTTCTCCGCCCGTGAATCGAAGTTTACGCACACCGAGCGATGCGAATACAGTTAACAAGCGCTCTATTTCTTCGAACGATAGCAGCTCATCACGCTGAAGCCATGGAAGACCCGATGCCGGCATGCAATAATGACAACGCAGGTTGCAGCGATCCGTTATGGCCAGACGCAAATAATCGATGGTTCTTCCAAACGTGTCTTTCACAAATAGAAAAGAAAGGAGGGGCAATGTACGATTTACCGAGTGCTCGTTGAAGATTTGTCTTCGCCTTTCAGCATTTTCCTGAAGCCTTCAATTAGATCATGCAGTGAGTCGAAATCTTCGCGGTAAATAATTCCTACACCTTGCGTGTAGGGCGACTGCTGAACGGTGGTTGCCCGAAAATCGTTGCTTTCATTGTACATCACTAGGCGAACTTTACCCTCGGGAGTTATTTTATACCCTATTCGAATATCACCAATAATGTTCGTCGCATTTTGGTTGGCAGAAGCAGCGTTGTTGTTGCGTGCTACTCCAAAGTTGCTACTCAGCGACAGGCGTTCATTGAAAAGCTGTGTTCCCAATGCAAGTGCCACCTGTTCGCTGCTGATGTCGTCGCCCGGATTGTAATTGAATCCTAAGTTGAAATCATCACTTATTTGACCGAGCCACGAAGAAATCTGACTGGAGAGAAACTCGGTTCCATTGGCGGCAATTGCGCTCGTGCTGCTGTGGTCGGAGGTTACATTGGGCGGACTGATGAAGCGTTTCATGGCCAACAGCGCAAAGGCCTGCCGATTTCTTTCCTGATCGGTGCTTATAACCGCATTTACGCGACTTTTGGTAATCTGGTCTGTGTTGGGCAAATTGATGGAGAAGTCGATTCCCGGACTGAAAATTTTTCCTGTCATATTCATCCCGAGTTCAACATCGACACGTTGCCCGTTTTGATAGGTTGGATCTTGTATTAAATCATAGAGCGAGGCCTGTATAGGATAGATTGCTTTTAAATTCATCTCGCCCCCAAAGGGATCTCCAAACCACGAAATCGTTCCGCCGGGTTGAAGCGTGAAGCTCTTATTGATAAGATTTTTCAAATTGAAATCGTACTTGCCGCCTGTAAGTTCAATATCACCATACATGCTAAAGGTTGCCAGATTGTTGATCAACATTTGCAGGTTACCTTGTCCGGAACCATAGATAACATCGCCGATGCTTTCATCGAAGATGATTCTGAAATCGGCTTCGGGCGTTATTTCCAGCTGAAGGTTGAGCGTTATTCCTGAAAGATTCAAAGGCATTTCTTTTTTTAGGGTGTCACCCGGCGCACGGAAGCGTATGAAATCTTCGAACTCTTGTTCGCTGCCGGTTCCCATAGGCAATGCGATGTTGGTGCCTTTTTCACTTCTCAACGAGATGTCAAATTCAAGATTCGAATCATATCCTGAAATGTTCACCGATCCTGTTGTATACGCTTGACCGAAATACATGGAGTTCTGCGCCTCACCGGTATTCATTGCGAGCATCGGCTCATTCATTTCAACAAGTAGATCGAAATTCCAATTGCTGAAATTTTCGTGAAGCATCTGGCCTGTTAACACTCCGGATTTACCTAATTCGTCTTTGATAGGCATATGATCGAATGTGAACATGTCGGGATATACACCAATTCGATTTTGTAAATAATAGGTCGTGTTGAGATAGTACACATAAACGGATGCATCACGCAGAAGAGCGTCGGCCCTCATTTGAGGAGCATCAGGTGTTCCGGTTATGGCCATGGTTGCACTGGCATATCCTTTTATATCCAGAATTTCCGGTTCTAGAAAAGCATTGATAAGGTCGAGATCCAAATCGCGAATGGTTGCCGTCAGGTCAAGTGGACTCTTTGTATCGTTGGGCCGGTAATACCCGGAAAATGTAAGGGGTGTCTTACGGGTGGGGCCAGTGTTCGTCGATATTTCTTTCTCAAGGCTTCCGTCAATGCGCAATTCGGCGGCTTGCGGATTCCATGCGGTGACCGCAGATAAATCTCCAATGGTGTGTTTATTTATAACTAAACTCTTTGCAGAAACTTTGCTGTTAAAGATTAGGTCGTTGTATGGGTCTCGTATGGTGGCCTCGGCGTCAAGAATTCCCTCGAAAATGTATTCATCCCCTAAAAAGGCATGCAGATTTTGCAAGTCGAATGCTTCAATTTCAAGATTGATCAAACTGCTCTTGTCATCGAGCAGCAAGCCGCCCAGGTGGAGCCGCTGGTTTTGATTGCTCAGATTAATTTGCTGAAGGTTGATGGTTGTGCTGTCAATTTCAATTTTGGCTCCGGGCTCGAAAACCCATTGTTCTTTTTCCAAAACGAACGAACTGTGATCAAAAACAAAATCAAATGAATGGAAATCGCGAATGGCTAGTTTTCCGTTGATGTCGCCTTCGAATTGTCTGTTGCCATTGTTCCACGATATAGCCGTGTAAAGGGTGTCGTTCAGGGTTCTGCCATCTATTGCAATATCCCTGAAACGAACGTCCGAAGCGTTCAGCAAATCGCACGATGCCGTGATATAAAATGATTCGTCAGGATGGTGAATGTCGATGGTGAGACCGTCAATGGTGGTTTCGTTGTAGGTTAACTGCGGACTTGTAATAGTCGTTTGAAAAAAGGACAGGGGCTCGTTTACTTCCAGATAGATTCGAGCGCCCGGTGTGATTGATAATGCAGGTAAGAAAACCTCGGTAATGGGCGCTGCATCGAAGATTTGCGCGTTGAATTTGAAATTTTGTGTCTTGTGTTTTCGAATGGGGGGCTTGAAAGATGGGAATATGGTTGAAGCGATTTCAGCAATTGCCGGCTGAAGCTGGGTGATGCTAAAATCACCGCTCAGCTCAGCCTTCGCAAGGTCCGAATCGAGCGTGATTTTAGGTGTACCAAATCGGGTAGATTTAATGTTTAAACGATTGAGCGAATAGTCGTTGTTATTCGCACAATACGATACGTCGTTGATGAAGATATCGCCCGAGAATTTTTCAAACTCCAAACCCTCACTCCGAACACGGATGTCGCCTACGAGCGAGCTATAGTTATACTCAGTAAGGATGTGAAGTGCTTCGGGATTGGAGTGCTGAATATGCGCCTCGAAATCGAGCAACGGTTCGGTTTGAGCGAAGTCTATTGTCCCGTCGAATGACATGGCCAAATTTGGATCGGCTATATCGACATTGCCCGAAAACGCTCGATGCTTGAAATCTCCCGATGCTGAAATGTTCTGATATTGATATCCGTTTACTTCGAGCGATTGAATTTGTCCATCAAATGTTGCATTTACTTTTTGCAATTCGAGGCCGGTTCCTTGAACATCGAGTTCACAACTGATGGCTCCAAGCATTTCCGATTCATAGAAAGTGCCCAGCTCGAATTGCTTTAAGTTGATTGATCCGCTGTAAGCATAATCGTTGAGTGAAGATTCTTCTTTAATCGAAATATCTGCGTCGATATTTCCAATAGCTGTTGATACGGTACCATACGTAACGAAGTCACTCACAAAGCCCGTAAATTCTCCTCGGTAAGTGATTTGTCCAAGGTATGCGATGTTATCCGGGATTTCTACGAACGTGCTGCCGTCGTAAGGAGGAAGGGGAATTTGTTCGAGCTCCTCTTTCGTGGACGTCAGCTCATCAATATCCATGGTGATGTAGGTCTGATCAATATCCGGCAATCCTTCCAGATCAATCTTGCCTTTAAAGCGGCTGTTGTTTTTGAATTGAAGCTCGAGATTGCGACCCCGTAAATTGGATACAGTTCCTTTGATAGAGCCATCGATGAGCAAAGGAATCTCGAGACCTTTCAGATCCGGCGAGAAATAGGCCAGGTCATTTAAATTGAGGCGTGCTTTCCGAAAAGTGTGTTCCATTGGCACATCGGTTTCGAATGAATCAAAATCATCGACCGACTGAAACGTGAACCTCAAGTCACCTATAATTTCACTTTCACCGCTCACCAGGCGGGTGTCTTTCATTCTAACATCCCCATTCACAAAGGTGAAGTCCTGCGTAAATTCTTTTAATTCAAATCCACTTTTTTCGCGAAGTGCAAGGTGAGATATGAAGCTATGAATGCTATCGTTCTCCAACCTGAACTCATTTACTTCGAGCTCGATGTTGCTCAGTTGAAGATGGTTCCAGTCGATGCCAACTGTGGTGTCGGCATCCCGATTTTCATTTATGTAATTGAAACGTCCCCCCATCAGGCGAACATGATTCAGGGCAACAAAACTCTGCGTTTTTGTAGTGTCCTCACTTTCGAAATAATCCACCAGAAAGGAGTAGTTCAGCAAGCTATCCCCTTCGTGTTGCATTAAATTGAAATAAGGTCGATCGAGGTGAAGGCTATTGATCACCAGTTTGCCCGATTGATCATCGTATGAATAATTGTAGGCTTCCAGCTCAGCTATGTAAATGAGCGAATCACCCTGCTGGTCTTCGATGTAGAGGTCGGTGGCAGAAAGGTTGGCCCAGAGGTCAATTTTTACTTTGCCAACCGAAACACGGGTGTTCCATTCGCCCGATAAATAGTCGCTCAGCCGATGCGCAAGCCACGTCTGCACCGCCGGCAATTGCAGTGCAAAATAGCCGCTGAACATCAGGGTCACAAGACTCACAAAGATGTACTGAGCTATTCGTATTCTCTTGCGTCGTTTCGACATGTATAACCGCGTAAAATAAGGTGTGCGGCCAGATGCAAATTAACGCTTGCGGGGAGATATCAACACGTGATTTGGGTTTTCTTAGGAAGCTTCAGTCGTCGGCATCGAGCTCAAGATCGCTCAGCTCAATTTCAATGGAACGTGTGCTGATGAATAATTCCGCCAGCGACAACAGAAGCGATACAGCGAACAAAACGAGTGAAGATCCAAATAAAAACCGAGCGGTTTCCATACGTTCGATGGTGATGGTGTACATGCAAAGAATTGCGATGATGAAACTGCTTACGCCGAGTATTTGCATGTTGCGTATGATGCGCATACGTCTGCGCAGGTTTTTTATTTGAGCATGAATAAGCGGCTTCTTGGAATCGTCGAGTTGGTGATAGCGGTCGTGCAG
>JBJTRD010000483.1:0-3284 GCA_046075945.1 Flavobacteriales bacterium | reverse complement strand
CCGGATATACTATGTAGGTTACCACTTTACCACTCTGAACGAAAATTCTTCCAACCGTTCTGAAATTGGTGGAGTTGGCAGGCACTGCACCGCCCTGGCCCAACGAACTCACGTGGCTATCGCCCAGGTCGTTTGCCATTTCCCATTCTTGTGTGGTGCGCACTGCACGAGGAGGCGTGTACACCACAGCGTCTTGTCCTACCGGCGCCCACACACTGTAGCCGCGACGGCCAGCAATGTTCAAGGTCGGATTTACAGGAGGTGTGTTTATTGGAGCGTAACCATTCGCATCAACAGTCACTGTTGTCGTAGCATTCGAACCCGAATAATCCTTCAGCACAGTGCCTGCGGGGAAACCTGTATAGACCGTTCGATTTTGCCATGTCGTCCAATTGTCGGTTACACCAATCACGGCTTTTCCTGCGCGCACAATCACCAGATAATCCTGATCGGTATAAGGCACTTGATAAGCACCCGCCTTGAAATTGAGCGCCTGATGACACCACAGTAAATTAACCAAATCGGAACGGGCAGGAAGTGAGGTCGACGATTTCGGATCGTGCGTCCAGCGATTGCCTGTGTATCCTATGTCGAACAAGTCTTCAAAGAACAACTGCGGATTTCCGTCCATCGCCATCATGATGGCATACGCGGCTGAAAGGCGTGGTTCGTTGGGTTCGATGTGGGCTGAAAGTTCTGAGCCCGAATTCCATCCGGTGTAGTTACCTGAGCTGCTCAGTTGCGGGCGGAAGGTGTCGTGGTTGTTGACGAATGGAACGGTACGATGCACATAGGTGTTGGAACCTGCATAATAATGCACGCGCTGATTTTGTTGTGCGCCCGGCAAGCTCGCCATGTTGAAATTGCCCATGCCGTAAACCATTCCATACAATCCGCCTGAAGGATCAAAGGCGCGCAACCCGAAGTCGAAAGTGCCCATCATCTTCTCGCTGCTCGGTGCTGCAATAGCATTCACATAGTTGTCGAGATCGTTTTTGCTGCCTACCCATTCGCCTACGTTGAACATCGACTCGCCGCCTTTGCACCACGTTGGCAAAATGTATTTTGTGTTATAGCTTAAATCTTCCTGCACATAGGTTGGGAAATGCTTCACTGCATCCCAGCGGAAGCCGTCTACAGCGGTTTGCTTCTTCATCCACATAATCCAGTTACGTGCACCATCGCGCATGTAATTGGAAGCTTGTGTGGGATTGAATCCTACCACATTCGAGCTTTGCCCGTTTGCAGTGCTTTCATAGCTAATGTCGGGACCGAAGTACGATGAACAGATGTCGCCTGTTGTGCAGTTATTGTATTGGTTTGGATAAAAGTTGGTGTAGTTTTTTGCCCAGCGACCACTGCGGTTCCAGTAGTTGGTCTGCCCTTCATCGGTGGCAGGAGTTGAGTAGGATACAAAGCGGAAATTTTTGTAGCCGCTTTCGGTGACCATCGACAAAGCAGCAGGGTCTTGTCCGCCATTGCCAAATTGGCTGCCGGCATCGTTCATGTGGTTGAGCACCACATCCTGGATTACTTCAATGCCGTTGGCGTGCATTACTGCAATCATGCGGAGCAATTCATCCTTGGTGCCCATGCGGGTGCGTGTGTTGCCCTTTTGCCACTTATCACCCAAATCGTAATGATCGAATGGCGCATAACCCACATAACCGGAGCTCTTATTCTTCGAAGTTGGCGGAATCCAAATGGCATCAATTCCCATTGCTTTAAGTCGAGGAGCCAGTTCGGTCAGGTAGTTCGCCCAGCGCTCGTGATAATTGTTGTTGTAGTAGTCCCACCAAAATGCTTGCAGCACTGTTTTCTTGACAGTGGTCTGAGCATTTAAATAAGACATGCACATACATGCCAACACAACGAAAAGTAGAATTCGCTTCATGATCAAATCGGGATTTGGTTGCGGCAATTTAAGTGTATTTTCTACACTTAGTATTTTGACAGAAAAAAAATTATTCGCCGAGAAAGGCGAGTTGAGCAAATACGATTCTGGCATCACTCGCCATGCGATAGTCCTTTGCATAGAGCACATCCAGCTTGCGACGATGTGTTTCATCGGTGTGCCTAGTGGTGGGTAGAATGCCCGGTTTCATTTTCGGAAGCTGCATGCGCTGCTCAGCCGATGAAGCATAGCCCACCAATGTAGCGCTGCCTAGTAGCACTTTTATGATGTTGGGTAGAAAACGAGCAGGCCGTTTTTGAGGAAGAATGAGGGCCGGAGAAAAGACCAGCAAGACGACAGATGCAGCAACATCGAATACACGTTTTTTCCGTCGATTCACCAAGAGCTGCACCGAGTTCACATCCATCATGCTGCCATCGCCCGCTGCTTCGATGCTTCCCGAACCGATGATATATAAGCTCTCGGGTGGAGCGATTTTAAACTCCACGCGTTTGTCACCCACACTGCTCATCGAAGCAATAATATCGGACGATGCCATGTCGCGAGCGCAGTAAATGATCTGATCGATTTGATGCACTCGAATGATTTCGTCGAGATTCGTGAGCGATAATTCGCCGGAGGCTTTTTCGTTTGTATCGGGCTGTATTTCGAGCACGTGCAGCGCGCTGCGTTGTATTTGTTCGAGCATTTGTTTCACTCGTGCGCCTTCTGCTTTGCTGCCAACGATCACCACATTTCCATCGGTCTTTTCGCGCCAACCCGATGTACTCCGAGTAATTAGATTCCAAAGCGTTCGATCGAAAACGAATACAGCCGCGGCTGATAGCATCGTGAGCAGAATCAAAGCACGCGAAAAACGCAGCTGCTCGGGCAATAAAGAGTATGCGATGAGAATGATAGCTGTGCCAATTGCTACAGGCTTCAGTGTGCGCAATGGCTTGAGCGGACGATCGTATCCTCCGGCTAGCCAAACGGCCATCATCCACACGGCGATGTATGAAATGAACGCCGGCATCACAAGCGCATCGTCGTAGATTTTATGTTGTGACGATGCGTAGAAGTTTTTGATGACCTCCATGGCAGCATAAAGCAAACCCGCATCGACAAACGGAAGGCTGATGCGCTTTATAAAACGACTTAGCACCGCCACAGAGGCGCGCATCCAAATAGCCATTTTGATGATGGCAGAATACGTGGCAGCATGCTGCTGAGAGAAATGCTTTCGTGCGAAAATGGCCATCGCATTGTAGAACACGAACACGTAGTTGAGGCTTCCCTTCTTGGTGCTTTCACCTTTGTAGTGAATGATGCGCGTGCCCGGATAATAGTAGTTTTTCCAGCCGCCGAGAATGATGCGCCAGGAGAGATC
>JBJTRD010000482.1:0-2771 GCA_046075945.1 Flavobacteriales bacterium | reverse complement strand
GGAAACTTCACTCTGGCAAATGTGGATAGACGGTGGTAAGCCTAATAATTACTCCGCCATTCCTATCGACAGCGTCGCAGCATCACTAGAAACCACCACGTATTGGTCGGTTGGAGATGTGAATCCGGAAGGAAAATTCATTTCGAAAAATGAACTTCTATTGAATGCAGCTGGTGGAGTAGAATTTGCCCGAACATTTCTACTCGGCACAGACAAGTATGGTCGCGACTTGCTCTCGCGCCTGATGGCAGGAACAATTATTTCGCTTGCTGTAGGAGCTATTGCCGTCTTTATCTCACTGCTTATTGGCCTCACGGTTGGGCTCGTCGCCGGTTACTTCCGCGGTAAAATCGACAGCATACTCATGTGGTTCACCAACGTCATTTGGGCGGTGCCTACGCTCATTTTAGTTATGGCCATCACTTTCGCATTCGGCACCGGCTTCTGGAAAGTGTTTCTCGCCGTAGGTCTTACGATGTGGGTAGAAGTTGCGCGCATAGCACGAGGACAAGTGCTTAGCATCCGCGAAAAAGAATACATTGAGGCTGCGCGTGCCATGGGTTTTTCTGAAATGCGGATCATCTTCAATCACGTGTTGCCCAACATCCTTTCCCCGATCATTGTCATTTCAGCAGCCAATTTTGCATCGGCTATTCTTATCGAGGCAGGACTTAGTTTTCTTGGATTGGGCGCCCAAATCCCGACGCCCAGCTGGGGCAATATGATACGTGAGCATTATGCCTTTATCACCACCGACCTTGCTTACCTGGCACTTGTACCCGGCAGTATGATTATGCTGCTGGTACTCGCATTCATGATGGTGGGCAACGGCCTGCGCGATGCGCTCGATGTGCGCGAGTAATCACCAATTCTCTTTTACATTCGCAGCTATGGAAAAGAATGCACGCATTTACGTCACAGGACACAGAGGTATGGTGGGCAGTGCCATCGTGCGCAAGCTGAAGGAGCAAGGGTATACACACATCCTTACACGTACTTCCACCGAAATCGACTTACGCAACCAACAAGCGGTGCAGGCATTTTTTGCGGAGACCAAACCCGAATATGTATTTCTATCGGCTGCCAAAGTGGGAGGCATTCACGCCAACAATGTCTATCGTGCAGAATTCCTGTACGATAACTTAATGATTGAAGCCAACATTATCGATGCGGCTTATCGCAACCAATGCAAGAAGTTGTTGTTCCTCGGATCCTCGTGCATTTATCCCAAAATGGCCGAGCAGCCCTTGAAGGAAGAAAGTCTGCTTTCCGGATTTTTGGAGCCTACCAATGAACCCTATGCAATCGCAAAAATTGCAGGAATCAAATTGTGTGAGGCGTATCGCGATCAATATGGCTGCAACTTTATTTCGGCCATGCCCACGAATTTGTACGGCCCCAACGACAACTACGATCTCAACAACTCGCACGTATTACCTGCACTCATTCGCAAGTTCCATACAGCCAAGTCGAATGGCGATAGCGAAGTAGAAGTGTGGGGCACCGGCTCACCACTGCGCGAATTTTTACACGTCGACGATTTAGCCGAGGCATGCTTGCACTTGATGCTTCATTACAATGAAAAACTGTTTGTGAATGTGTACCGGGGAAGACTTGTCCATCAAAGCGTTGGCAGAAATGGTGAAAGATGTAACCGATTTTGTAGGAACCATTCGCTGGAACACCGACAAGCCCGATGGCACACCGCGCAAACTCATGAACGTGTCGCGCATTCATGCGTCGGGATGGAAACACCGCATTGAGCTTCGCGATGGAATTGCATCTGTATATGCGGAATTCCAGTCAAAAGAAATAGATGAGCTTCGCGCGAAATGATCCGAGTAAGAAGCATAGCACTCCTCGTTTGCTGCAGCATTCTATCATCGATGCCGATTCTAGGCCAGCAATCGAGCATACCACTGCAGCGCTTGTGGACCATAGAAAGTGAGCGCCTTGCATTGAGTAATGACAGCACGCCAACACACCTGGCAGAGAAACCATTTCTTGCAAAAAAAACAATCGGCACCGATGAACTGATATGGTTGGAACAAACGCGAACCTATTCGAAAGTCGGCGCCAAGATTTTTAGAGATCATCTCGTCGATGTGCGCAAAGACGATTATCGAATTACACTCGATCCATTGTTCGATATCACAGGCGGGCGCGATGTGGCCGACACAGGCGCATTCCATTCCGCTAATCTGCTATTCAATCAGCGCGGTATTCAACTCTCGGGCGATATCGGAAGTAAATTTTCCTTTCAAACTGCCTTTTTCGAAACGCAGGCAATTGCGCCCGACTACATTCGTCGTATTCACGATGCATCGGGTGTCTATCCGACGTATGGTCGCACGAAAGCTTTTGGAGAAACAGGCTATGACTTCGCGATGGCCACCAGCTTGCTCACATACGCACCCGGCAAAAACATCACGCTGCAGATGGGCCAGGGACAACAATTTTACGGTCATGGATATCGCTCATTGCTCTGGAGCGATGCATCGTTTGTGCATCCGTTTGCGAAAGCAAGCTTCGATTTTTTTGGAGGAAAATTGCACTACAGTATCCTGTATACCGAACTACGCTCACTCGAACGGCTGCCGAAAGGTGAAGTACCCGAGTCACTTTTCAAACCAAAATCGGCATCGGTCAACTACCTGAGTCTTGTACCTTCAAAGTACATCGAGATAGGGCTCTTCGAAAGCACCGTTTGGAACCGATTCGACAGCACAGGCACACATCCGCCATCGCTTTGGGCCGCGATACCCATCGTG
>JBJTRD010000481.1:0-3690 GCA_046075945.1 Flavobacteriales bacterium | reverse complement strand
GTACATGGACGATTTTGGCAATCGATTGCGCGCCGATAAATTCATGAATTACATTTCACTTGTCACACTGGTAAAGGAAGATGGAACAGAGGTGCTGTTGAAGGATTTCATGCTCCTCGATTTTTTCGAGTCCAATTCTGTTTCTGCGGAAATTCCTGAAGGTAAATATGTGGCGCTGAAATTTGGAATTGGCGTTCCGCGAGATAACAACAAGGATCAGGACCCGGCACAATACCCAAGCTCTAGTCCGCTCAGCGTTGCAGGCTCACAAGGTATGTTCTGGACCTGGAACACGGGATACATATTTGCCAAATTCGAGGGTAAATGCGATACCACCGGTACCGAGGGAACGGAGCTCTTAACTCCGATTGCAATTCATACAGGTGATGATTTTAGTTACCGTGAATACGTGTCGCAGCCTTTCAATCTTGATCTTACCGGGCACGCGCACACATTCGCTGTTCACCTGAATGTGAATCAGATTTTTTCTCCAATCAATGGCAATGATGTAAACATTGCGCTCGATGCAATTACGCATGGAAGCACAAATCCCGATTTGACGAACGATTTCATGGATAATTATGTCGCGGCTCTGAGCCTCGAGCTATGATACGATTCTTTCTTATTGCCTCAGTCTTTTTTGTTGGCTGTGCCAACGAGTCTGTTCCACATTTTAAAGACGAACCTTTTAAAGTTCGCATTCCTGCAGGTTTTCCGGAGGTGCAATTTCCGGTCGATAATGAACCCACCAAACTTCGGGTTGAATTGGGCAGACGACTTTTTTACGATAATCGTCTGTCGGCCGATGAATCGATGAACTGTGGCTCTTGCCATGTGTTGAGTGCAGCGTTTACGGATGGTCGCGCTGTGAGTGAAGGATTGCATGGCATAGCGGGAAAACGCAACGCACCCACCCTGGTGAATTTGGCATGGATGAAACGATTTATGATGGAAGGGGGAGTGCCCACATTGGAGACACAAGCCCTTGCGCCTTTGCACGATAGCCTGGAGATGGGCTCCAACATGATGCATGCTGTTGCGAAACTCAACAACGACCCGCTACTGGTTGAGCTAGGGCGCACTGCCTATGGGCGCGATTCAATCGACCCCTACGTTGTAACACGCGCCTTGGCCTGCTTCCAACGTACGTTTATGTCGGGCGATAGCCGTTACGACCGATTCGTGTTGGGCAAAAAAGATCAGATGAATGAGCAAGAACAACGCGGCATGAATTTGTTTTTTTCCGCGAAAACACATTGCAGCGAATGCCATAGCAGTGTTTTTTTTACGGATATGGACTATCACACTATTGGACTTCAGGAAAATTATTCGGATGAAGGAAAAGCACGGGCTACTCACCGCGATGAAGATGTAGGCCGATTTAAAACGCCTACCCTTCGCAACATTCAAATCACGGCGCCTTACATGCACGATGGCAGCATGAAATCGCTGGAAGATGTCATTGCATTTTATAATGAAGGAGGCCGCACGCATCGAAACAAGGACTCTCGGATAATGCCCCTGGCGCTAACGGCACAAGAGCAATCCGATTTGATTGCTTTTCTGACAACCCTCACCGATTGGAATTTTGTTCAGAATACAGACTTCTTACCTTTGATGAAATGAAAGGCAACATTTTTATTTCATTCCTTTGTTTTGTGCTGCTTCTTGCGGGTTGCAGGCCCAATGGACCGGAGCCCCCGGATGAAGTTCCTTTCTCTGCTACCCCCTATGAATTAGTGATCCCACCGCTTTTTCCGCCCATGGATATTCCTGCCAACAACCCATTGACGGTAGAAGGAATAGAGTTAGGTCGTTATTTGTTTTGGGAGAAAAAACTCAGTGCTGATGGCACACAGAGTTGTGGTTCGTGTCATTTGCCCGAGCATGGATTTTCAGACCCGAATCAATTCAGTGTGGGTATAACCGGCGCCGTGGGAACGCGTCAGTCGATGGCGCTGGTCAACTTAGGATGGGCGTATAATTATTTTTGGGATGGCCGGGCATCAACCCTGGAACAACAGGTGATAGAGCCCATCATAAATCCTATAGAGATGAATAACACATGGGAGAATGCTATAGACGCTCTGGAGTCTGATCCTATCTATGCGCCCATGTTTGAAGCCGCCTATGGCACACCACAGATTACCCGGGACAGAGCGGCTAGGGCAATGGCTTCTTTTTTACGGACCATGATAAGCGCTAATTCGAAGTTTGATCATGAACGAGCGGGCACATACACGTTTACACCCCTGGAAGAAGCGGGTTTCAATTTGTTTATCACGGAGGGAGGGATCAATCCAAACACCGGTCAGCCTTGGGGTGGTGGCGACTGCTTTCATTGTCATGGCCCTGCCGGTATGCAGATGGGCGACTACCTGATGCACAACAATGGGCTTGACTCCCAGTTTTCGGCTGATCCGGGATTGGCGGCTGTAACGGGTAACCCATTAGACAGCGGTAAGTTCAAAACACCTTCCTTGCGCAACATTGAATTAACTGCGCCTTACATGCATGATGGCCGCTTCAATACACTCAACGAGGTAATTGGGCATTACAATACCGGTGGAAACATCAGCACCACCATCGATCCTTTCATGGAGGCTGCAGGCGGAGGACTGTTTCTTGATGAAGTGGATGAGCTCGCATTAATTGCTTTTCTGAAAACACTTACCGACACTTCTTTCATCCATAATCCCGCATATAGCGACCCGCACTGATGAGCCAATCGTTGCCCGAGAATTTGCGAAAGCACCTCAATAAGGCGAATCAATATAAAATAGAGAATAAAAAATTTCTCCAAAATTTCGGACGAAAAAAGAATGCAGATGAATCTTTTCACTCGCTGCATGAAGAAGCGTTTCAATCCATCGATTGTTTGGAATGTGCCAATTGTTGTAAGACAACTTCTCCAATTTTTAGGGATGTAGACATCGATCGAATTGCAAAACATCTGGGCATGCGACCGTCTCTGTTCACTGAAAAATATTTGCACATCGATGACGAAAATGATTGGGTACTGAATTCATCGCCGTGCGTATTTCTTGGTGCCGATAATTATTGTAGCATTTACGATGTACGTCCCAAGGCATGCCGCGACTATCCGCATACCGATCGTAAGCACATGCATCAAATCATGGATCTTACTTATAGGAATACGATGGTATGTCCTGCAGTTGCATCAATTGTCGACAAACTCCGCATCCAACAAGGCTAGCGCATCCTGCCACTACGATGGAACAGAGTGGTATATGGCATAAATATGCTCTTTTGGAATAATCAGTTCACGATGGAGTGATGAACGTTGGCGAAAAATTTTATCGCCATGGACTACGCAACTGATTTAAAGATGCTGTTTTTCCCGAAGTACTGTTCTTCATGTAATCGAAATCTCATGCATTATGAAAAAGCAATTTGCATGCATTGCCTGACACATTTGCCGCGGGCATTGGTGCATGATGAAGCCGATAATGCGGTGGAAAAACTCTTTTGGGGACGAGTAGAGTTACAAGCGGCAACCGCTTTCTTGCATATGCCGCGCAACGGAATCACACATCGATTGGTGCATCGGTTGAAGTATCACAACGATCGTGAAGTAGGCGAGCGGCTGGGTGCGCTGTTCGCTCATGAATTAATGGAATCGGATCGTCTCAAGTCTATCGATGTTATTGTGCCTGTACCATTACATCC
>JBJTRD010000480.1:0-15629 GCA_046075945.1 Flavobacteriales bacterium | reverse complement strand
GGAGGTTATTTTCTGCTTTAGATAAAACATGTGTGGAGGAACTAGTTAGCTGTTTTCGGCTTTGTTCAATCCATGTGTTGGACGTGTTGAGTTGCTGATTGGCGGCTAAAGTCAGCCGGTGCATGCGTGTTTTTAGCTCGGAAGAATTGGTGCTGAATATTCGACTACTGGCCTTGGTGAGTTCAACGGCAGCATAAGTTAAGAGTTGATGTTGGTAGGAGAGGTTACCGGTGGTTACTTGTTGAATAATACGCGTATGCAAATGCAATTCGCGATGCTGGGTAGAAAGAATTTCACGCGTTCGGTCCGAAATACGGTGTTGGGCATTTAGTATCCCCAGCTCAAATGCTTCGAATTGATCGAGTAGTTGCTGGGCGACTTTTGTTGGAGTTATACCATTGTAATAGGAAACCATTTCGCACACAGTATCATTCGTGGAATGGCCAATGCCCGTATATACCGGAATGGGGAAGGTCGCTATGGTGTTCGCAAGTCGAAAGTTGTTGAAACAGCTCAGTCCGACATCGCCACCGCCTCCGCGTATGATCGCGACCACATCGAAATGATGAGCTACCTTACTGATTTTTTGCAAGGCATCGCAGAGTGAATCAACGGCTTTATCGCCTTGTAAAAGTGCCGGAAATAGCATGCGGAAAATACCAAAGCGTGTTTTCTGTGCATCTAGTATTTCCTGGAAATCGGCAAATCCTTTGCTGCTTTCAACAGAAATAACCGCAATACGCCTTGGAAGCATGGCATGGGTCTTCTCCTTGTTGAGGTTGAAAATACCTTCGCGTTTGAGCCTTTCGATGGCTGCTTTTTTTTCTGCTTCAATATCACCCAACGTGTAGCTGATATCAATGTCTTCAATACGCAACGAGATTCCGTATTGAGGAGAATAGCTGACAGAAACCTCACACAATACTTTGATGCCATCTTTCAGAGGTTCCTTGATTTGCTCCAGAAATAATCGGTTAATACGTTCGTAGTCATTTTTCCAAATAATCGATTTGAATTCAACGACTACTTTATCGTTTTCTTTTTGCAGAAGCTCCGGATGACAATGTCCTGTTCGACTGTAATAGTTTAATTTATTTATTTCAGCCTTCACCCAATAGGTGCGGTTGAAGTGCGCAGTAAACATGCGCTGTATGCTCTGCGCAAGATCCAGGAGGGTGTACGCCTTTTTTCCGGCAATAATTTCAGGCATGCATCAAAGGTGCATCACCATTTGTCGCAGATTGTAAATGTTGAAAAAAATGAAGGTGTGTGAATATACTTTTGTCCCATGATTTATATCCGATTTTCGTGTATCTCCCTGGCCATTGCAGTTGTTTTAGGATCAATGGGCGCACATGCAATGAAACCTCTTGTATCGCCCGAGGCTATCAATTCTTGGGATACTGCAGTGAAGTATCAGTTCTATCAAAGTATAGGATTATTGTTGCTCTCCATTGCAGGACGTTTACTAGTGGTTAGGCCCGTACTTTTTTCATGGGCGCTGCGGGTATTGACACTTGGAATAGTTTTCTTCAGTGGTTCGCTCTACCTGCGTTCGAGTGCAGCCGTTACCGGTTTTGATTTTACATGGCTCGGACCGATAGCACCCATCGGAGGCTTGCTTTTTATCGCAGGCTGGATACTCGCTGCATGTTCGTTTAAAAACGATATTCTCCCGAAATCAGCCTAGTGCTGAAAGCTCAACATTTTCTCCAGTTCAGGGGTTAGAACCGGCAGATGCCTGCGTTCTATCATGAAGCTGTTCAACTCTGCAAATTCACTGAACACGTAGTGTTTCATGGCCGCTTCTCGCAGATACCCTTTACCGGTGCTTCCTCCTGTTCCTGTGCGCATACCTATCATGCGGTGCACCATGTTTACATGACGCCAGCGCCAGGTAGCGAGTAATTCATCAATTTCAAGGCATAGGTTGATGATGCGAAATGGATTTTGCAAAACGGGATAATCGCGGTACAACAAAATGAAAAGAGCAGCCCTTCTTGAACGATCGGAAAGGGTGCCTTCTTTAGTTTCGGGCGACATGAAAAGCTCATCGAAACGATTCAAGTTTTGCTTTTCACCTTCGCCAAGAGAGTCGCTGTAGGTATTGCGGTAATGATTCCAGAATGATTGGTCATTTCCTTTTTCCCAAACGTTTGCGCTTTCAAGAAAAGGCATACGCTCAAGCCAGGCATTGAGAAGCTCCAATAAAGTATGTTCACTTGCCAGTTGTTGAATGGCCGCCTTGTCTTCCGGACGGAGTTGACTAGTATAATATTCCTGGCCATGACGGTGCTCCATTTTCAACCCTAATTTCGCTTCAAGAATTTTGAACTGCATGCTTTGAAAACCGCTTGCAGGCCGCAATAGATCGCGGAAATCCAGAAAATCGAGCGGCGTCATGGTTTCGAGAATGTCGATTTTATGAACGAGCACTCGCATGATTTCTACGACACGAATAAGGCGGCGGACCACCATTTGCAACTCAGGAGAATTATCGTTGATGCTTGGCTTCGACATGATGCCATGCACCGATTGCACTTCGAAAAGTATTTGTTTAAACCATAGTTCGTACGATTGGTGAATAATGATAAATAGCATTTCATCGTGCGCGTGACGATCTACTTTGTCGCTTTCGAGTTGTTGTGCGCTCAGGATTTTATCGAGTTGCAGGTAATCGCTGTAGTACATTATTTATTTCTATGGATGGCGCGCAAGATAAGCAGGATACTTTCTGCATGTATTGCTTTACTTATTACATTCGTTTAGATGAATAACGCCAATCGGATAGTGTTTTACGATGGTGAATGCGGGTTCTGTAATCGCATCGTTCAACAGCTTCTTGAAGTGGATAAAAATCGATTGCTCTATTTTGCTCCATTGCAAGGGTCCACGGCGTCAAGCATTTTACCGTCAGAGTTCACGCGCGAACTTTCATCCATGGTTTATTACCGGAAGGGAAAGATTATGGTTCGTTCTGCAGCCGCCATTTGGGTGTTGTCTGATTGCGCATGGTATGCAAAGCCGATTATGATAGCGCTTTTGGTGCCGCGTGATGTGCGCGATGGAATCTATAATTGGGTTGCCAAAAATCGCCATAGAATCACACAACGCGCTCCATCTTGTAGTTTACCGGACCCCATAGACAGAAATCGATTTTTAAATTGAATTCAACAGAAAACCCGCCAACCGAGCAGGTTGACGGGTCATCTAATCTGACCAAACGTGTTGGTCTCCACCCTTGCTCTTATTGAACAATCAGTTTCTTCTCAATTCGCTGTGTTGCGCTTTGCACGGATACAACGTAAAATCCATTGCTGAGTTTGTTTTCTAATTGAATAGTTTGCATTCCGCTTGCAGCTGCCAACTGCTCGGAAAGGATAAGTTTACCCGCAGCATCAACTACAGAAACAACGAGGTGATTGCTGGTGTTTGAGTTGTTGCTCCATGTAAAGTTGATTGCATTTCCATCACATGGGTTTGGATACAGATTGAACTCGATAACGTCGATGTTTCCTTCTATTACTGAGGTAGAAGTTTCTTCAGCGCGGGTAGAAATTTGACATGCATTTCCGAATGGGCTCCAGCTTTCGTTTACACGGGCCCTCACCATAATTACATAGCTAGTGTTGAAGTCTATACCTGTAATGTTATTCAACGAAAAGAATACATCGTTACTGAATTTATCCAGCAAAATGATGCCGCTCGGAGTTGAAACGCGGAACATGTATTGATCAGCGCCTTCAACCTCTTCGCATTCAACATTGGTGTTCAATTCAAGGTTGTCGGCACCACAGAACTCATAGGTGAGTTGAGTAGCAGGCAATGCAGTTTGACAGTTGTAAAGAATTTCTGCCGCAGCGTTTATGGTGCAACCGTTGGCATCGCTCACAGCAACGGTATAGATTCCTGCCGGAGCATGGTCGAGTGCCTGTTCGTTGTTACCATTGTTCCAAAGGATTGTATAAGAGGGAATGCCACCTGCAATGTTGATTTCAGCACTTCCATCATTTCCTACACACGTTTCCATGCCGGTCACAATCACGTTTACAGTGAGCATAGTGGGCTGTTCGATAACAACTTCAGCGTGAGCGCTACATCCGTTGGCATCGGTCACATCGAGTGCAACATTGCCGGCAGCGAGGCCTTCAACAAACTCCTCGTTTGATCCGTTGCTCCACTGGAATTGAAAAGGTGAGCTTCCGCCCTGCACGAGGGCCATTGCACTACCGTTGTTCAACCCGAAACAAGTAGCGTCGTTTGCATCGATTACAGCTGCAATTGTGTTAACTACTACACAGTTTTCGCAAACAAAGGTGTCGCTGCCGAATTCATTGCTTACCGTTAGAGTTACGTCATATGAACCGGCGTTGGCATAAACGATACCCTGTGGATTTTCTACAGATGAAGTTGCGGGAAAGCCACCTTCGAAGGTCCAGTTAAAAGAAGCGGCCGCTTCGGTTCCGCTGTAGTAGAAGTTATTTTCAGTATTGGCACAAACGATATTTTCGGCAACGGTAAAAGCTGCTACCGGAGCATTTCCTTGTGGGATATTTACGATACAGAAGTTATTGTTTGCCTCAGCACCCCAGTCACCGGCACCCTGAGCCAGCACGCTGCCGTCGGCTGCCTTCAATGTGTAACTTCCATTGGTGAATGCCTGGCCGTCGCCGTATGCGTCGTTCATGGTGAGTGTATAGCATCCGGTTGCCAAACAAACCGGAGTAGTCATGTGAAGACCTTGCTGGCCGTTGGTATAGGGTCCACCGCTCATCAGAATTTCTGCATTTCCATTGGTAATGATCCAGCTGGTTTCATAGCCGAAATAGTCCAGAACCACATCCAGTTCTGCTGCAGCACCATTGGTTACAACGAAGTCTGCGGTTGATTGATTATTTGCTGCATTGTCGTCTGCACCGCCGTTTGGTGACATGGTCCAGGCAAAAAAAGTGTGATTGCCGGCAGTAGCATTTATCAAGGGTAATTCTACTACAATAGATGCGCCTGCGGCAAGTGCACCGGTCCAGTTAAAAGAAGCAGCGCCGACACCATCAATGCTGTATTGAATGAATGCAGAGTTCAATTCAACACCTCCAAAGTTGGCGAGGGTCACTTTTGGTGTCAAGTTGCCTCCGCAGTTGGTTCCGATTGGACTAACAACCGAAGTGATGCCGATATCGTTTTGGAAAACAGGCATACACCCCATCGAGTTGAGCAAACTCGCGCGTTGCGCTTCCAGGGTCGTGCGCATGCGTAGTTTCTGACCATCTGTAAACATGTTCTGGCAAGTTTGTGGGGTGTAATCCATGTAGTTCTCAACTTGCTGTGCACCGCCGCAGGCAGGAGCACTGCAGTTGCCGGCTTGAATGGTGGGAGGAGTATCACAAACGCGATCGCCCTGAGTTGAGCAGTTCATTTCAGAGGTGCAGGTTGTGGTTGAGTTGAAGGTGTGATATAAACCCAGGTAATGACCCACTTCGTGAGTTAGGGTGCGGTTCATATTTGTGTATGACTTCAAGTTGCCCACGGTTCCGAATGAATTGTGGAGCACTACGATACCATCGATGGGGCTGTTCACGGGAAAGTAGGCATATCCCTGGATACCGCTACCACCGTCGTTATTCTCAATTTCATTTACAACCCAGATGTTCATGTAGGATTCGCGAGGCCAGGTTGAAAGTGCTTTAACGCTTTCTTCAACGGCACCAACACCTGAAGAGGCTTCAATGCCCATAGAGGCATAATTGGAAACGCCGGAGCCATTTACGCGAACGATTCCATTGGTTGGCTGACCATTGGGATTGCGTGATGCAAGGCAAAATTCGATGCCGGCATCTACTCCGTTGCCATAGCCATGTGTGCCCGGAGCGCGACGGAAATCTTCATTCAATGCAGCAATTGCAGAAAAAACTTGCTCGTCGGTGATGTTGCTTCCACTTCCATATGCTTCCCCCTTGTGTATTACATGCACAACAACCGGGATATTGTAAACTTCCTCTGAACGCTGTGAAGGGTGTATATTACTGTTTATGCCCAGCATGCGCTCCATATAGAAGAAGCTGCGGCTGAACTCCATATCGTGAGTCATCAACGAATCGTTGAGAAGGTCGGAAGGACAAGTTTGAGAGAAGGCTGACAACGTAGCTAGCGCGAGGGCGAAGAAAAGAGTGGTTCCGTTTGTCATCTTGATCATTGTTTGTTTGGATTATCTTAACAACATGATCTTTTACTCGCACAGGTCTTATTTGGTTACAGTTCAGCTCATTTTTTTTATTTATGATAAATATCAATAGCTTATCCTTCTTGTCTAAGAGATTGCAATCCAGTGTTTTGTTTCTTTTTCTTGAATGAAAAAGCCCGCTAATCGAAGCGATTAGCGGGCCTTGAATAGGTTGCACTTAAAATTTTGATCTCGAGCTAGAATACAAGGAGTTTTCTTTGCACGTGTAATCGGTCTGCTCGAATAGAGACCATGTAGAGGCCTTGACTCAGGCCCGACTCCGGTTCGAACAAATAGTTGTTCGTTCCTAAGGGAAGCGCGTGGGAAATCAGGAGTTTTCCGGTTGCATCCATTAATTCCACCGTCAGGGTCTTGTATGTAGAAAGGGCACCATCGATGTGGATTGAAAAGGATTGTCCGTTCGTTGGGTTAGGGTAGACGCTGAAGTTAAACGCACCCATGGTGTTCTCAAATACGGACACATCGCCCAGCGTAAAATTGCATGGTTCGCTCCAGGCAGTGTATCCCGGTTGCCCCATATCACATCGAACGGTTATTTCATAGGTTTCAAATTCAGTTAACCCGAGCGTTTCATCAATTATTAGAATGGACGAAGTGGTTGTAGTTGTGAAGTCGAAGTTGGTTCCTACAATGTGCCATTGATAGCTGAGCGCCCCGTCTATTGTGAGTGCCTCTATGGTTTCACCCCACGTCTGGATGGTAACACCGCAGTCCTCTTCCAGTATTGCAGCGGTTGGCAAATTGGAAGCAATAGTGGTGACCGGACAATCCTCGCCGAAAGGTCCCCAGGTCTCATTCACACGGGCCATTACTGCAACCAGGTAGGTTGTATTGTAATCGATACCGGGAATACTGCTCATCGAGAAGAATACGTCAGAAGTATACTCTTCAATTAAAACGACATTGGTAGTCGAAGAAATGCGCCACATATATTGGTCTGCACCATCTATTGCTTCGCATTCCAGCATTGCATCGAGCGGTAAGTCGATTGCATTGCAGAAGGTTGATGTGAGCTGCGTTGGCGGAACTTCGGTAACACAGTTGTTGGTTATTTCAACGGAGCTATTCGCACTGCAGCCATTCGCATCAGTTACCGAAACGAGGTAAACACCGGCCGATACATTCTGAAGTTGTTCTTGATCGCTGCCATTACTCCATAAGATGGTGTAGGTAGGGCTTCCCCCATTAATCACAACTTCAGCACTACCATCATTACCGGCGCAGCTTTCATCGGCTGTAGCGTTCGTAGTTAGCAACAGGGCTGATGGCTGCTCGATGTTGACTTCTGCTTGCGCAGCGCAGCCATTATTATCTAAAACTTCGATGGAAATGATACCTGCAGCCAATCCTTCAATCAATGGTTCTTGGTTACCTGTGCTCCAGAGATATTCAAATGGTCCGGTACCACCCTCTACAAGAGCAGAGGCTGAGCCAGTGCTTGCTCCGTTGCAGGCGATATTCGTAGCATCGATGAAAACGGATAGAAGTAAAGGCTGGGTAAGGTTTGCAGTGGCGCTGCCTTGGCAGCCGGTTCCATCAGTGACAGTGATATTATATTGACCTGACGAAAGGTTGTTGATGGCTGCAGTTGAAGAACCATTGTCCCATTCGTAGGTATAGTTTTGATCACCCCCATTTACTAGCACAGTTAAACTTCCATCTGACGCGCCAAAGCATGAAATTTCTTGCGCTTGAAGATAAACGGAGAGATTGTCGCTTTGAGTAATTTCAAAACTAGTGCTGGCATTGCAACCATTCGCATCCGTCACGGTAACGGAATAGTTTCCAATAGACAGGGATTCGTTGTTTGTCAGGGTAATACCATTGCTCCAGAGAATCGTGTAAGGCGCATTTCCGCCTGATGGTGCAACTAGAGCAGAGCCACTTGCATCGTTGCAGGCAATGTCGAAATCGGCCAAATTCGTTTGTATAGCCGACGATTGATTCACAACAAAGTTCTCCTCTATCGAACAGCCAAGGGCGTCTGTTGCAGTTGCCGTGTATTCGCCTGCGACCAAATTGCTTAGCTGCGTCCCTTGCGCGCCATTGCTCCAACTAATGCTGATAGCGCCTGAACCGCCTCCGGCAGATACTGCAACTGCACCATCATTTCCGCCAAAGCAGTCGATTGCCGTCACATTACCGCTGAGTGTAAGCGCAGTCGGGCTGGTAATAGTAAATGTTTGGGTTGCGTTGCAGTTATTGGCATCTGTAGCTGTGACAGTATAGGTTCCCGGACTCAAATTGGAAGCAGTTGCGCCGATAGTCCCATTACTCCATGAGAAGAGCTTATTGCCCGTACCACCGGAGGCCGTGACCTGAATACTTCCGTCTGATTCACCAAAGCAACTAACAGCCGCGACTGTTCCGCTAATTGTTATCGCAGCCGGCGCAGTGATGGCATAAACTGCAATCTCTGAACAACCATTGGCGTCAGTAACAGTGACTGTGTAATTGCCGGAAGCAAGGTTGCTTATGGAGTTTCCTGTGGCACCATTGCTCCAGGAATAGGTTTTGTTGCCGGTTCCACCGGAAGCAGTTACGCTAATAGAAGCATCGCTTGAGCCTGCGCATGATGGTGCTACGGTCGTTCCATTGATAATAATGGCGGTTGGGGCAGTGACAGTGTATGATGCAGTAGCTGTGCAGCCTGCAGCATCGGTTGCTGTTACGTTATAGCTTCCTGGAGCCAGGTTGCTGATGTTTGCTGATGTCGCACCGTTGCTCCATGCATAGCTTGAGTTGCCCGTTCCACCCAGGGAAGTAATGGAAATAGAGCCGTTGTTGTTGGATGCGCAGGTCGCCCCAATTGCACCGCCACTTATCACAATTTCAGCAGGAGCTGTTACTGTAAACGACGCGTTGGCAGTGCATCCCGCGGCATCTGTGACCGTAACGCTGTAGCTGCCCGGAGCAAGGTTATTGATGCTCGATGAAGTTGCGTTGTTATTCCACAAGTATGTCTTATTTCCTGTACCTCCTGTTACCGTTAGAGCAATAGAGCCGTTGTTACTGGTGGCACAGGTTGCATTCTCTACTGTTCCGGTAACAGCCAAGGCTGTCGATGCTGTGATGGTGTATGTTGCTGTAGCTGTGCATCCGGCCGCATCTGTTGCAGTGACAGTATAGGTGCCCGGTGCGAGATTATTGATAGTGGCGGTTGTTTCCCCGTTGCTCCACGCATATGTTTTGTTGCCGGTTCCTCCGGTAACAGTTATAGAAATCGAACCATTATTGGTCGACGAACATCCGCTGGCTGTTGCAGTGCCACTTATAACAATTGCTGCTGGTGCCGTCACCGTATAGGATGCAGTAGCTGTGCAACCTGCAGCGTCGGTAACCGTTACCGAGTAGCTGCCGGGTGTGAGATTACTAATGGTAGTTGTTGTGGATCCATTACTCCACAAATAGGTTTTATTGCCTGTGCCCCCTGTCGCAGTTACTGAAATCGATCCGTTTGCACCCCCAGCGCATGATGTGGCTGTTGCCGTGCCACTAACTGTAATTCCTGCCGGTGCTGTAATTGTGAAGGAAGCACTAGCAGTGCATCCTGCGGCATCTGTGACCGTAACCGTATAATTGCCTGGAGCAAGATTGTTTAGGTTCGCTGTTGTTGCCCCTGTATTCCAGGCATATGTTTTATTACCCGTTCCACCCGATACTGTCAACGCTATTGAGCCATTGCTTGCACTCGAACACGTGGCCGCCGTGGCTGTTCCGCTGATGGTGATGGCGGTGGGCGATGTCACGGTGTAAGAGCCTGTGGCCGTGCATCCGGCAGCGTCCGTAACGGTCACCGAATAGGTGCCTGCAGCTAGATTGCTGACGCTTGCGGTGGTAGCTCCATTACTCCATAGATACGTCTTACTGCCTGTGCCACCCGTTGCAACTGCGGAAATGGATCCGTTGGTGGAGGTGGCGCAACTGGTTGCTACAGCAGAGCCGCTCACGGAAAGCGCTGAAGGGGCAAGGATGGTATAGGTTGCCGTAGCTGTACAATTGGCACCATCTGTTACTGTTACTGTATAACTGCCCGACGATAAATTGCTGATGTTAGCCGTCGTTGCACCATTACTCCACGAATACGTTTTATTGCCGGTTCCACCGGATACAGTGATGTTAATACTTCCGTTGGATAGTCCGGCGCATGTGATGTTTTGCGCTGTGCCGCTAATGGTCATGCCGGACGGCGTGTTTAATGTGGCACTCGATTGTGCGGTGCAACCTTGCGAGCTTGTAACGGTTACTGTGTAAGTGCCGGCGCCAACGTTTGTTAGGTTCGCTGCAGTTGATCCTGTATTCCAGCTGTAGGTAAATGGCCCGGTACCGGACACTGTGCTTGTAATGCTGCCGTTGGGTGTTGTACCGCAACCAGGGTTGGTTGTGGCGAGGGTTACCGTCGGATTAGCAAATATGGTCACGCAGTTGGCGCATACATAGGTATTGCTGCCATTCGCGTTACTTACTGTAAGGGTTACATCATAAGTACCCGCATTCGCATAGGTTACGTTCTGAGGATTTTGTTGCGTAGAAGTAGCCGGTGTGCCGCCCTCGAATACCCAGCTGTAGGATGTAGGTGAGCCGGTACTGGTGCTTGTGTAATCGTTTTGAACATTTCGGCAAATCGTATTGTCTTGAATCGTAAACGATGCAGTAGGTGCCTGACCTTGCGGATTCGAGTCGCTAACGCAAAAGTTGTTGGTGGACACTGATCCCCAGTTCCCGGAGCCCGAGGCGAGCACCGCCCCGCTGCCTGAGGTAAGGGTGAAGCTACCGCTGGTAAAACTTTGTCCGTCACCAAAACTATCATTCATCGTCAAGGTATAGCATCCAGGTGAAAGACAAACCGGGGTGGTTATTTGTAATCCTTGTTGGTTGTTGACATAGGGCCCGCCGTTTATAAGCACGTTCGAGCTCGCGTCGGTAATATTCCAGGTAGTTTCAGCGCCATAGAAATCAAGAACAACAACCAACTGAGCGGGTGAACCATTTGCAATTGAAAACGCACCGGTCGATTGATCGTTGGATGAGTTTTCATCGGTATTTCCGTTTGGTGTGTTCGTCCATGCATAGAAAATGTGGCTTCCTGCTGCAGGATTAATGGAAGGTAAGGTAACGGTCGTTGATGCCCCCACTGCAAGCGATCCGGTCCAGTTGTAGGTTGAAATTCCAACGCCATCTACATTGTATTGAATGGTTGCGTTGGTAAGCGATACGCCGCCAAAATTGGCCAGCGTTACCTGCGGACTGAGCGCCCCGGGACAATTCGTGCCAATAGGTTTGATGATGGCTGTAATACCAATGTCGTATTGAAAAACCGGCATGCATCCCAAGGAGCTGATAATGCTCGTTCGCTGAGTTTCCAGTGTAGTTCGCATGCGCAATTTCTGCCCGTCAGTGAACATGTCTTGACACGTTTGCGAAGTGTAATCCATATAGTTTTCTACTTGTGAGCTCGGACACACAGGGCTGCTGCAGCTTACTCCCTGTGTGGTGGCCGGGGTATCACATACCCTATCGCCCTGCGTTGTGCAACTAGTTTCACCCGTGCAGGAAGTAGTAGTGTGGAAGGTATGATAAAGCCCCAGATAATGACCAACCTCGTGCGTTATCGTGCGGTTCATGTTGGTATAGGACTTTAAATTTCCAACTGTTCCGAATGCATTAAACAAAATAACTATTCCGTCGACCGGGCTATTGGTGGGAAAGTAAGCATACCCCTGGGTGCCGGCCCCACCATCGTTGTTGCCAATTTCATTTACCACCCAAATATTCATGTATGATGCACGAGGCCATGTAGAAAGAGCTTTTACCGCTGTTTCACTCGCTCCATTGCCAGATGTTGATTCAATGCCCATGGTCGCATAGTTGGCAACGGAGCTGCCGTTCACACGAACGATGCCGGTAGTCGCTTGATTACTTGGGCTGCGGGCTGCAAGACAGAACTCAATTCTCACATCAACCCCGTTGCCGTAGCCATTGGTACCCGGCACACGTCGAAAGTCTTCGTTGAGGGCTTCGATGGCTGAAAATATTTGTTCATCAGTAATGTTGGTGCCTGTACCGTAAGCCTCACCGGTATGTATCACGTGAACCACTACCGGTATAGTGTAGATTTCATCGGTGCGCTCGGAAGCCGGCAAATTTTGATTTGCACCTAATACATGCTCCATGTAGTGAAAGCTTCGGCTAAACTCAATATCATGTTGTAAAAGGGAATCGTTGAGCTCATCAGAAGGGCATGTTTGCGAAATGCCTTGTAAGACTGCTAATAGCAAGAGCAGTGCAAATGCAATTAGATTTTTCATGGTGTTCATTGTTTAGGTAGTCGTCCCGAAAATACGGCGTTTTTTTCTAAAACATGCTATCTCGCCTACATTTCATCTATTTCAAAATGAAAATAATCTTTCGAATATCTGCTGCGGTTGAACGCAGAGATTATTCACCAAGGGTAAAATCGAACTTGACGGGCTTGGAGACAAATTGTGAACACGTGCACATACTCTTTGTTTCTATCCCAACTTTACCCCCGCTATGGCCAAGGCAACCAAGAAGAAGAACGAAAGCTACATCGAACCGAATACACGCGATTTTTTGCTCATCAAGGGTGCGCGCATGCACAATTTGAAAAACGTGGATGTAGCTATTCCTCGAGGTAAATTCACTGTCATAACCGGATTGAGCGGCTCCGGAAAATCTTCATTGGCCTTCGATACCTTGTTTGCTGAAGGACAACGCCGCTATGTGGAAAGTCTCAGCAGCTATGCACGACAGTTTCTGGGCCGACTGGATAAACCCGATGTGGATTCAATCATCGGTATTAGCCCTGCAGTCGCCATCGAACAAAAAGTAATCAGCAGGTCATCACGTTCTACGGTGGGCACGGGCACCGAGATTTATGATTACTTGAAACTGCTGTTTGCCCGTGTCGGAAAGACCTTTTCGCCCATAAGTGGAAAAGAAGTAAAACGACATACCGCCACCGATGTGCTCGAGTGGATTCTTTCAAAAGATGAAGGAACCCGTTTCTATATTTTGGCGCCATTGGCGTTGGAAGGAGATATAAAGAAGCGCCTGGAGATCTTTATTCAGCAAGGATTTTCGCGCATCTATGTCGATGGTGAAATTGCGCTCATTGAGGAATGCTTGGCAAAGCCTAAAAAATGGAAGAGCGTTTCGTTGGTTCTCGATCGGTTGTCTGTAGCGAGTGACGACGAAACATCTACGCGAATTGCCGATAGCACGGAGAGTGCGTTCTTCGAAGGTCGCGGTATTTGCCAAATCCTCTTGGCCGATACGAATCAATCGGAGACATTCAGCAATCGATTCGAAGCAGATGGCATAACCTTCGAAGAACCATCTGTGAATCTGTTTGCATTCAATAACCCGGTCGGTGCATGCAAACGCTGCGAAGGCTTTGGCAGCATCATCGGTATAGATGAAAACCTGGTTATGCCCAACCGCAAGCTCAGTGTATATCAGGATGGCATTGCCTGCTGGCGTGGAGAAACGATGGGGGAATGGCGTGACCAGCTCATCTACCATGCTTCGAAATTCAACTTCCCAATTCACAAGCCTCTTAATGAATTGACGAAAGAACAAACGGAAGTGCTGTGGACGGGCAACAAGCATTTTCATGGTCTCAACGATTTCTTCTCGCACCTCGAATCAGAATCCTACAAAATTCAATACCGTGTTATGCTTAGCCGCTATCGCGGAAAAACACCTTGCCCCGATTGTAAGGGCACGCGCTTGCGCAAGGATGCAAACTATGTGAAGGTAGGAGGGAAGAGTATCTCGGATTTGGTTAATCTATCTATCGGAGATTGCCACAGCTTTTTTAAAAGTCTTCAGCTTTCAGAACACGATCAAACCATCGCCAAACGGTTGCTGATGGAAATAACCAATCGCCTGGGTTATCTCAATGAGGTAGGTCTCGAATACCTCACGCTCAATCGTCTTTCCAACACACTGAGCGGTGGTGAGTCGCAGCGCATCAATCTTGCAACCAGTTTAGGCAGTGCGCTGGTGGGTTCGCTCTACATTCTCGACGAACCGAGCATAGGACTGCACTCGCGCGATACGCAAAGGCTCATTGGTGTGCTTCAGAATTTGAAACAGCAAGGAAACACGGTCATAGTTGTGGAACATGATGAGGAAATCATGAAAGCTTCGGATCACATCATCGATATGGGCCCCGAGGCGGGCACACAAGGTGGAGAAGTGGTGTTTGAAGGAAATATCAAAGCGTTACTGAAATCGGGCAAGACACTCACTGCCGATTATCTGAAGGGTGAGAAGCGCATTACGAGAACGGCGTTAAAAAAAATTGGTAAAGACAAAATCGTCATTCACGGTGCGCGTGCTCATACGTTGAAAAATGTGGACGTGATTTTCCCCTTGCGCTGCTTCACAGTGGTGAGCGGTGTGAGTGGTAGTGGTAAGTCGACACTCATCAAGAATATTCTTTTTCCTGCATTGCAAAAGGAGTTGGGCGGATTTCCTTCTGTGCCCGTCGGTGAATATGATTCTATTTCCGGCGATATTAAAACAATCGGCGCTGTCGAGTTTGTGGATCAAAACCCCATTGGAAAATCTTCGCGCTCCAATCCTGTTACATATATTAAAGCATACGATGAAATTCGTTCGTTGTATTGTCAGCAGCCATTGGCAAAGCAACGAGGTTTTAAGCCGGCACACTTCAGTTTTAACGTGGAGGGTGGACGCTGCGAAACTTGTGAGGGCGAGGGTTTGCAAACTATTTCCATGCAATTTATGGCCGATATACAGCTGGTTTGCGAGGCTTGCAAGGGCAAGCGTTTCAAAGAAGAGGTTATCGAGATAGAATACCGCGGAAAGTCGATTTCGGATGTGCTGGATATGACCATCGATGAAGCGGTCGTTTTCTTTGGAGAGGAAACAGGCAAAACGGTCAACCGAAATATTGTGGAGCGATTGAAGCCATTGCAGCAAGTGGGCTTGGGCTACATCGGTTTGGGTCAGAGTTCTTCATCGCTTTCAGGAGGAGAAGCGCAACGCATCAAGCTGGCTTCGTTTCTTTCGAAAGGATCCAATGCACAGCATACGCTCTTCATCTTCGACGAACCAACAACCGGACTTCATTTTCACGATGTCAAAAAGTTGATGGACTCTTTTCAGGCGCTGCTCAATAATGGTCATTCAATCATCGCCATCGAACACAATCTCGATGTAATTCGATGCGCCGATTGGCTTATTGATATGGGCCCCGAGGGTGGGTTGAACGGAGGCCATTCTTCTCCCACGACGGGCAAAAGATTTGCTACCGGCATTTCGATGAAAGCGGAGCAGTCGCCGAAATCTACACCATGAATCTCGATGGTTCGGACAAGCGACAGTTGACTCGACT
>JBJTRD010000479.1:0-3509 GCA_046075945.1 Flavobacteriales bacterium | reverse complement strand
GTGGGCCCACAACCTGGCGTTACGCTGGGAACCCGATGGAGCCAATGGAACCTGGTATGAAATGCAATTGGGTATAGCGCGAAAGCTTGTTTTCAGTAAAGTAAAGGCGGCCTTGGGGCTAACCGAAATTCAGGCGGTTGCCTCGGGCAGCGCGGCATTGCAGGCGCGACTGGCGCGTTTCTTCAATGGCGCCGGAATACCTGTTCTTGAAGGATATGGGCTTACTGAAACTTCGCCGGTGATTTCCGTGAATACGCTCAGAAAGCCGCAGATGCTTCGCATTGGAAGTGTAGGAAAGGTGATTGCTGATGTGGAAGTTCGAATAGCCGAAGATGGCGAGATACTATGCAAAGGTCCCAACGTAATGCTTGGCTATTACCGTGATCCGGAAAAGACGGCGGAGATTTTAAAGGACGGATGGTTCTACACGGGAGACATTGGAGAAGTGAAGGACGGATTTTTACGTATTACCGACCGCAAGAAGGAGCTATTCAAAACATCGGGCGGTAAATATGTTGCGCCACAGGTAGTCGAGAATGCTATGAAGGAAAGTATCTATATTGAACAAATCATAGTGATTGGTGATGGCGAAAAGTTCCCTGCAGCTCTTATAGTTCCTGAGTTTATTGCGTTGAAAGAATGGGCAACGCGCAATGGGGTAGGTATGGATGCGGATATGAAGTGGTTAAAGGATCAGCGTGTAAGTAAAATGATGGAGGCAGAGATCAATCGCGTCAACCAGCGGTTTGGCGGGTGGGAGCAAGTAAAGGCTTTCCGATTGTTGTCGCGCGCATTCACTATTGATGCCGGAGAAATTACGCCCACGCTGAAATTGAAGCGAAAGCAAATTTGTGCCAACTGGAAGGCAGAGATAGAATCAATCTACCATACTTGATTGTCGTAAATGAATACACTTCACGATTGGGATGAATCGCTTTTTTTGTGGCTCAATGGCCATCACACGCATGCGCTGGATACATTCATGTGGTATGTGAGTAAAATGTGGGTATGGCTGCCGGTGTATGGCTGGATGCTTTACAGTTTGTTCAAGAGAAAAACAACGCTCAATGCTACTATCGCGCTGCTGTGTATTGCTATGCTACTATTTCTTACCGACTTTGTAGCCGTCAAGACTATTAAAGAAACTATTATGCGCTTGCGGCCAACACACAATCCACGACTGGAGGGGTTGGTTCATATGGTACAAGATGAATTGGGAAATTACTATCGAGGCGGTCGCTACGGATTTTTTTCAAACCACGCGAGTAATTTCATGGGCGTTGCTGTTTTTTTCTGTTTGCTCTTAAAACCACTCAAGCAAATTATCGTTGCATCGATTATCGGCTGGGTGTTGCTCATTGGGTATAGTCGTATTTACCTTGGAGTTCATTATCCGTTGGATGTGTTGGTAGGTTTTCTGTATGGTGCAGCAGCCGGACTTTTGATGTTCGCAGTTTATTCTAAACTTGAGAAGAAAACGGAACACGCATGAAATGGATCTATGTATTTCTTGGTGGAGGATTGGGTTCTGTATGCCGCCTTGCATTGAGTGGATTGTTTGCCTCTGCAGCATCACTCTTTCCTTGGGCTACACTGGCAGCCAATGCGATTGCAGCCGCGCTCATCGGATGGCTCTTTGCATCAGGAGTCAAATCCGAAAATGAACTTTACTGGCAACTGGCAGCGGTAGGATTTTGCGGAGGTCTCAGCACGTTTTCAACTTTTAGTCTTGAGACCATTCAATTGATGCGCTCGGGTAATCAAGCCTTGGCCTGGCTTTACATTGCGCTCAGCATAACGTTGAGTTTGGTGCTGTTTTATTGGATTTCGCTTTGGTTTCAACGCAGTTGACTTTCATCGGCGCAAGGAAACTTTTTATAACGTGATTCAGAGTGCGTGGGCGTGAGTAATTTAGGCCCTATGAAATCGCTGCTAATTATTTTTTCATTCGGATTTTTTTTCGTTTTATCGCCAGGCGGCTCAACGCAATTGAACGCACAATCCACAGGAGCAGGATTGGATAAAAGTCCGCGACTCATTATTGGTATCACGGTCGATCAAATGCGTTATGATTATTTGTTGCGATATTGGAACGACTTCGGTAAAACGGGATTTAAGCGACTCATCAACGACGGTTTTCTTTGTCACAACTTGCATTACAATTATATGCCTACCTACACAGGGCCGGGCCATGCCTCCATTTTTACCGGCACTACTCCGACGTTTCATGGCATCATTGAAAACGACTGGTATGACCGTGCGAGTAACTCTGTCATTTATTGCTCCTCGGATACGACGGTAAAGGGAGCAGGAACTTCATCGAAGGCCGGGCAAATGTCGCCGCATTATCTCACGGCTTCAACACTTGGCGATATGGTACGTATGCGCACAAATAAGCGCGGAAAGGTTATAGGAATTGCGATGAAGGATCGGGGCGCCATCTTACCGGCAGGCCGCACAGCCGACGCGGCATATTGGTTTGTTGGTGCCGAAGAAGGTGTGTGGGCGAGTAGCAGCTGGTATATGAATGAACTACCACCGTGGGTCGTGAAATTCAATCAGGCAAAAAAGGCGGATCAATACCTTGCCCAACCCTGGAATTTGTTGCGCGATGCTTCTGTGTATGATGAAAGTATTGAAGACAACAATGCGCACGAAACACCTTTCAAGGGTACCACGAAACCAACGTTTCCGTATGATTTGCCCGCATTGAAATCGGCCAATGGTAATTACGAATTATTGAAGGCAACGCCTTTCGGTAATAGCTTCACGATTGATTTTGCACGAGAAGTTATTGAGCAGGAACAATTGGGTGCAGATGCAATTACAGACATGCTGTGTATGAGTTTCTCTTCGACTGATTATATCGGCCATCAGTTTGGAATTCATGCCATGGAAACGCAGGATTGTTACTTGCGTTTAGATAATGAGTTGGGAATCTTCTTGCATTATCTCGATAAGAAAGTGGGTAAAGGCAACTACCTGATATTTCTATCGGCCGATCATGGTGGCGCACCTACACCAAGCTACACTGCGAAGGATAAGGCCATAGGCGGTTATTGGAAGAGCGATCGACTCGAGTTGTTTTTGGAAGATACGCTGGCCAAGCGATATGGTGAGGGCGATTGGGTATTGAATGAAAGCAATCAGAATGTTTTTTTGAATCACAAAATCATTCAAAGCAAAAAGTTAAACCTGAAAGAAATTCAATACGAGGTTGCGCAATTGTGCCTCACATTTTCAGAAGTGCTGAATGCCTATACTGGATCCGATTTAAACCAGTCGCGCGGTGGAGATGAGATGAAGAACATGATTCAGCAAGGATATGATGCACGCCGTTCAGGCGATGTGGTATACGTGCTCGACCCGGCTTACATAGAATATGGGATGACCGGCACTACACATGGCTCGCCATTTTCATATGATACGCATGTGCCGGCCATTTTCTTTGGCTGCGGTGTGGAGCGTGGAGAGTCTTATGCTCGTCAGTCAATCACCGATATTGCGCC
>JBJTRD010000478.1:0-4298 GCA_046075945.1 Flavobacteriales bacterium | reverse complement strand
TTGAAGTAGGCGAAATGTCCTACACACAGAGCCTGCCCGCTACTCAGAATTATGGCATTGAAGTGTTGAATGCGCCCGCACAGTTTCTGTACGAAACGTATGCATTACCCGTATTAGAGCAATCGTGGGAAAATCTGGCGGTCACGCTCATCAGTACCGGATTTCGTCAACCCGCCAACAACAGCAATGGCGAACCGCTGCAAGTATGGGCGTTGTTGCCAGACGGAACTATGCAGGCATTGCCGCAATTTGTACTTACAGAAGACTTCACGAGCAATTCAGAAATCCGTGTATTTCCCAATCCTGCAAGCGAGACCATTCGCGTGAAAACCGCCGACATCGGTCAGGGGATCGTCACGGTGCGAATAATTGACTTATTTGGCCATGTCATACAAGAGCGAAAGTGTACAACACATCAAGGAAACATAGACGAGCGATTTGAAACAGCATTCCTTCCTTCGGGAATCTACACCATCCATTTATTAAGCGAAACTTTCGCGCTCTCCTCACCTCTAGTAATTCAGCATTAAGCATGTTCAATCATGCAGCGGAATGGTGCCGGTTATTTCAAGACCGTAGGCATCGAGACCCGCTCTGCGATGTTCCGGGTGATTCGTGATAATGCGCATTTTCTTGACGCCAACCTGACGAAGAATTTGTGCGCCGATACCATAGTCGCGATTGTCCATGGCACCCGGACCCGAATCGAACATAGAGATAATCGAATTCATTTGTTGAAGTAGTCCTCCTTGTGTGTCCATGCGATTGATATACACCAGTACTCCTTTGCCCTCCTTTTCAATGAGGCGCAAAGCAGCGTCGAGCGTGGAGCCATGCACATCCTTTTGCAAATTGAAAATATCGCCCAACATGTTCGATGAATGCACGCGAACAGGGATCGACTCCTCTTCATTCCAGTCACCTTTCACAAGTGCCAGGTATTCTTTCTGTTC
Organism: Flavobacteriales bacterium; assembly: GCA_046075945.1. GTDB lineage: Bacteria > Bacteroidota > Bacteroidia > Flavobacteriales_D > Sanyastnellaceae > JAIBBG01. The sequence continues at coordinate 3,345 of JBJTRD010000478.1, read as the reverse complement.
AATAGTTTGACGAAATCCCACCAGTCGAAAATCGCCATAGCCGGTAGAAATATTTTGGGCGGCAACTTCTTCCACCAGTGTTTCCTGACTCAAGCGGTACGCTATCAAATCGCGAATGGAAATCAACTTCAACCCAAACTGATCAGCAATCTCAATGAGTTGCGGCAATCGGGCCATCGAACCATCATCGTTCATGATTTCTACAATGGCTCCTGCGGGTGCCAAACCTGCCAAGCGAGCCAAATCAACAGCCGCTTCAGTATGTCCTGTGCGACGAAGTACGCCACCATTTTTTGCCTTCAAGGGAAATATATGTCCGGGACGCGCGAAGTCGTTCGACTTAAATTCAGAAGAAACCAATGCCTGAATAGTCTTTGCCCGATCGTGCGCGCTGATGCCCGTTGTGCAGCCATGCCCCAACAAATCAACTGAAACGGTAAAAGCTGTTTTATGCGGATCCGTGTTGTTCGTCACCATCATATCCAGATCCAGTCGACGGCAAGTCTCTTCCGTCACGGCCACACAAATCAATCCGCGACCATACTTCGACATAAAGTTGATGGTCTCGGGGGTAACACGGTCGGCAGCTACAATAAAATCGCCTTCATTCTCTCGATCCTCATCATCCACTACAATAACCAGTTTACCCTGCTTGATATCTTCAAGCGCCTCTGCGATACTGTCCAATTTCCTTGTTGAGCCTTCATTTCCCATGGTTGCAAAATTACATCCGGTAAACAAGCATCTTGGAAAAAAGTTAGGAAGCACTCAACACCTCGAGGTATTTTGTAATGTACGTTTCCACCTGACTTGACTTGTATTGCATAATGTAGCGCGGATGCTCTAAGGATTCAATTCGATCAAACCAACGATGCTTCGCATTCATTTCGCTGAGGCACTTCAGGTTCTTACCCGTTCCCAGGCAATACACCACCGAGCGGTCGACGGGCCACTGCAACTGTTTTTCCATCATCTCAACAATAAATGGAGTTACCGCTTTGTAAAGTGCAGGACTATCGTAATAATTATAATTGACAGACTTGCCATTTTTTTGAATAACAAATCCCAGCGGGCACACCGATGAAATAAGGAATCGGCTGTAAAAAGCTGACGGCCCGCCATAGGCATCCATCATTCGATAAATAAATGCGCTGCTCGCCTCATGGGTCAACGTATCAGGATTGCCCAACCCGAAATATTCATATAATCGTTTGGTATCGGTAAAGGGAATACCTGTCTGACCTGCCCCTAGCCTGCCCGGATTGATGCCGAGTATCAATCTTCGTGAATTCGTATCTGAATACAACTTGTCATAGAAAGCATCCGTCCATTGAAACACCCGCTCATTGTCCCGAAAAGGATTCAATGTCTTGATGCCTTTCGGCAATCGATTGTTGAGAATCAATGTGCGGTTAAATGCTTTTAGTGCCTCCGTGAAACGTACCATTCGAATTTTTGAAATTCCAATATTTCAAACAACCTTTCTGATAAAAACAACGTCTTTGAAATACATTTGGAGTCCTGCAATTTTAAGGAAGTTTCAACCATGAAATGGAAATCGCGTGTACTGGTCGTTGCAATTGTATTCACCATTGCGTTGGGTGCTTGCCAGAAATATATTGAGCAACCGCCTGCCGACGACTCTGACCCTATTCCGGGAACAGGCGTGCGATTCAATCTGAATGAAGTGCCTTACGCCAAGCTTTCCGACTATCGCTTTTTTATTGAATCACCGGTTGAGTTGCAACCCAACGAAGGGGTTCTTCCATACGATGTAATCACTCCGCTTTTTTCAGATTATGCACATAAGAAACGATTCATTTGGATGCCCGATGGCAGTTCGGCTCATTATGCCGGTGATTCGACGGTGCTTGATTTCCCGAATGGCACAGTGATGATTAAAAATTTCTACTACGACCATGTTCTGCCCTCGGGAAACCGCAAACTCATCGAAACCCGATTGCTCTATAAAAAGAACGACGAGTGGAAGTTTGCTGATTATATCTGGAATGAAGATCAAACCGAGGCTACCTTCTCGCTCGATGGATCTTATCAGGATATTGAGTGGGTTGATGACACCGGAGAGCAGCACTCCGTTCATTACCGTATACCAAGCGAGGTTGAATGCTATACGTGTCACAAGTTTAACGATACCGCAACACCCATCGGACCCAAACCCCAAAACCTCAACAAATGGCTAGCATACGATGACGTTGTGCAAAATCAATTGCAGAAATGGTCGAATGTGGGCTATTTAAGTGACGACTATCCAAGCGACATTGAGACCGTTGTCGACTGGACCGATGAAACGCAAACGCTCGAAAACCGCTGGCGCGCCTACGTCGACATGAACTGTTCACATTGTCACCGCGAGGGCAGCCACTGCGATTACAGACCGCTGCGCCTTGCATGGAGTGAAACCTCCGACCCTGCCAATCTGGGAGTGTGTATTTCTCCGGAAGAGTTTGTTGCTCCGCAACTTACCCATATCATTGCAAGAAGCAATGTCAATCGCTCCATGATGCACTACCGTCTCAACACAACGGCTGAACAATACCGGATGCCTTTGTTTGGCCGCACTGTTATTCATGAAGAAGCGATCGAGCTGCTCGAAGCATACATTAATTCGTTAACCCCAACCTGTCCATAAACCAAAACAATTCAACCATGAAGAAACACTACCTAGCAGCCGCAATCGTTGCACTGTTTGTTCAACAATTGTTTGCGCAAGACAACTGCACAACAGCAATGCCCATAGTGCCCGGATACTACATCGTGGATGCTGTGAATGGCACCGAGCCACCCTCTTTAATTTGTTCAGGCCCACTGACAGCGGCGAACAATGCCGAATGGTACAGCTACACTCCCGACGCAGATTACTACATGACCGTGAGCTCTTACGTGGAGGGAGTGACTCCAACCGATACCCGAATGCATATCTATACCGGCACGTGCGGAAACCTGGGTTGCGTTGGAGGCGACGATGATAGCGGACCAGGTTATAGTTCAATTACATCCATGAATGTAACAGGAGGCACAACCTACTACATCGCATGGGATAGTTACTGGTCATCGGCCGGGTTTACCTTCAGCCTTTCCGTTTCGGACCCTGTGGTGAATCTTCTCAACTTTACCGCAACCTCGGCACCGGTAGGAGCTAATGCTATCCTCGATATGAATGCTGATTACCTAGACGACCTGGTAGGTGTGAGCGGCGATAACATGACCATCAGCTACCAGCAGCCCGATGGAACGTTCAGCACGCAAACTCTCACTATAGCCGACGGAGTTGCCAATTCTCCTTCTTGGAGCATTTGTGGTGGCGATTTGGATGGTAATGGATTC
>JBJTRD010000477.1:0-6636 GCA_046075945.1 Flavobacteriales bacterium | reverse complement strand
GAGGTTTCTATTCCCGATCTCTTCATAGCGCTATCCGACAACAATACCAATCCAGTCTTCGTCAAGTCTATTGCTGATGCGAAAATTGCACAGCGCAGTTCTTCCAAGGCCTACGTAGATTTATTCTTCGACGCATGGAAGCAAAACAACACCTCGAATCTGGAAATGTGGCGCATTTTCGATACCATGGAAAACAAGGGCAAATTCCCTGCGAAGTCGAGCGATGATGATGTGATTGAAATCTTGCGCAAAGAGGCCGACGATGCCCTCAACAATACAGAAAACATTATCAAGAAGCGTATCGAGCCATTCGGAGTTACTCAGGCCAATGTACAGCGCCAGTCGCTTACCGGCCGCATCGTGGTTGAGCTTCCCGGTGTTGATGATCGCGAGCGTGTTCGCAAAACATTGAAGGCAACAGCTAATCTTGAATTCTGGGATACCTACCGCACGGATGAGGTGTTCATGAAGCTTTATGAAGTGTATGGCACCATTGGCAAAAAGCTTGCGCCCGATTTGTATTCGCAAGACCCGGATCGCGCACGCAAAGACTCATTGATGAGCGTTGCGCTGAAAGATACGTCGCTTACTACTGTGCAACAGGATTCTATTCGCACTGCGTACCGCGATACTACCGTTCGTCCGGATAGTTTGCTGACGGAATCAGAACTGAGCAGAAAGTATCCATTGCGTAAGCTTCAGATTAATCCGCAAGCAGGCACACCGGTAGTTGGTTTTGCGATGGTAAGCGATACTGCTGAAATTAACAAGTACTTGAATATGGATGTGGCCAAAAACGCCCTTCCACAGGATTTACGTTTGTTGTGGGGTGCCAAGCCCGAGAAAAATGTGGTGGCACTCTATGGTATCAAAGACAAGAGCTTGCGCGGAAAAGCCGAGCTCGATGGGAAGTCCATTGTCGATGCACGCCAGGATTTCAACATGATTACGGGTGAGGTGGAAGTCAACATGACAATGGATTCGGAAGGTGCAACCATCTGGAGAGACATGACCCGCCGCAATGCTGCAGATAACAAGCGTTCAATTGCAATCGTGATGGACAATCTCGTTGTCTCTGCTCCAAGTGTGAACAGTGAAATCCCCAACGGAAGTTCAGTTATTCAATTTGGACGTGCCACAGGTGCCGATCAATCGAAGCTCGAGCAGGAAGCCAAAGACCTCGCAGGTCTTCTGAAAGCCGGATCATTGCCGGCACCTGCTAAAATTATCGACGAAGTGACCGTAGGACCTTCTGTGGGTGAAGAGAACATCAGCGCCGGTTTGATTTCGTTCATCATTGCCTTTGTGCTCATCCTCATATACATGGTATTCTACTATGCATGGGCGGGTTGGGCTGCAAACGTAGCGTTGATTGCCAACCTGTTCTTCATGATTGGTGCACTTATCTCGATGCAGGGATCGCTCACTTTGCCCGGTATCGCCGGTATCGTTCTTACCATGGGTATGGCGGTCGATGCGAACGTACTTATCTATGAGCGTGTGAAGGAAGAATTGCGCGCCGGAAAGGGTATCAGTGCTGCGATGAAAGATGGTTTCATAAAGGCATTGAGCGCGATTATCGACGGTAACGCTACCACATTGATTACAGGTATCATTCTGTTACTCGTGGGTACAGGTCCAATCAAAGGTTTCGCAACTACATTGATCATTGGTATCTTCACAACGCTTCTAACAGCCTTGATTATTTCACGACTGATTCTGTACCGTCGTCTTGAAAACAAGAAGCCAATCACTTTCTCGAGCAACATCACGAAGGACTGGTTCACAAAAGTGAATTACGACTTCGTAGCTAAGCGCAGAATGTTTTACATCCTTTCAATGGCGATTATGCTGGCAGGTGCGGCCTCATGGGTTACCCGCGGATTCAATATGGGTGTTGACTTCTCCGGAGGTACTTCCGTTCGAGTTGATTTTGCTTCCGATGTGAATGTGGATGAATTGCGAAATAGCGTTGGGTCTGTGCTGGTAGAGGAAAATGGCGCTGCTGCTTCTGTGGTTGTTCAAAGTATTGGCAACGGAAGTAAGAGCTACAAAGTGACTACCAACTACATGATTGATTCTGAAAATCCGGAAGTTGAAAATATAGTGAGCGCTAAGATGTCGGAAGGGTTTTCAAAAATGAACACAGATTTCACCGTAGGCTCATCCTACAAGGTTGACCCAACCATGAGTGACGACTTCCGCAAGCAGGCTGCATGGGCAACTATTTTGTCGCTGCTGTTGGTAGGCGCATACATCATGATTCGCTTCCGTAAATGGGATTTTGCATTGGGAGCCTCTGTAGCATTGATTCACGACGCACTCGTTGTTATTGCGGCATTCACGCTATTGAATGGTGTGCTGCCCTTCTCGCTCGAAGTAAACCAAAACTTCATTGGAGCGATTCTGACCGTTGTGGGTTATTCCATCAACGATACCGTGGTTATTTTCGACCGTATTCGTGAATACCTGGGAGGTCGTAAGAATGCACCTATTGAAGGAACCATCAACGATGCATTGAACAGCACATTGGGACGTTCTATCAATACTTCCATGACTGTATTGCTGACCTTGTTGGTAATGTTCATCTTCGGTAGTGACGACATTCGCGGCTTCTGTTTCGCAATGATCATCGGAGTTATTTCCGGGGTGTATTCAACGCTCTTCATCGCTTCGCCTATCGTAGTTGATATGCGCAAGTGGGCAGGAAAGAAAGCAGAAGCGTAATTTTTTGAAAGAGAAACTTCAAAGGTGTCGCCATTGCTGCCCTTTTTTTATTGCCCTGTAATAATGCTTCGAAAGGTTAGGTTGATGCGCGGTGCTTGCCGTGTTTTCGATTTGGGCAGCGCATGTTGCCAGTTGGTTTGCATGTGATGCATCAACAACAGCGAGCGGTCGTGCAGTTCAATTTCAAGCTTGGAATCCGTCCGTTTATTTCTGAATTTAAAAACCCGTTTTCCGCCGAATGTCACGGAGGCAATCAGTGCAGTATCCATTTCCGGCTCGTTGTCGCTGTGCCAACCCATGCTGTCATGGCCGTTTCGATAGAGGTTGGCCAGCACCGCATTGAAGGGGAAGTCAGTGGCGGTTTCCAGCTTCATTCGGATCTCTTTCAAAAGCACCGGAAAATCCGACTCAGGCCATTGAATGGAACTATAGCGATAGGCCGGGCCGAACCAACAGGTCAATCGAGGTTCGTTGTGTGTTTTTCCAAAAACACGTATTTCATTTTGTTGCCAAGGCAACTCGTCACGAAGTAAATTGAAATAACTTGTAGAAAAGAAATCAGGATAGTAAATGAGTTGCTCTGGACCGTTGGAGAATACAACGATGGAGTTCATAAGCGAGAAGATTCTTGCGCGTCTGCAGGTTTCGACGGGGGAGGTGCCTCCGTCCTTGGCTTGGGTGCTTCTTCCACGTCTATTTGATCGAGTCGAAGGCTGCTCGTTTGCTTTTTCACTTCAGACGCACCCTTCAATATTTCTTCCTGTACATCCTTGGTTGCATTTCGAAACTGATACACTGCTTTGCCGAGTGTTTGCGCTAGCGATGGAATACCTTTCGCTCCGAAGAACAAAAGGTACACGAAGAGAATCATGATGATTTCGCCGGTGCTCATTCTGCAAATGTAGCACTGTGAACCATTCATGGTTCATGAAAAAAACGACAAGTCGCGAACAACGATGCATGGTATGCACCTAAATTCGGCGTGAAATCATAGCAAGTATGTCATCCTCCCACATGCAAAAGCTTAGCGCTGCCGGATTGTTAGTCACGCTGGGTATCGTTTACGGTGATATTGGTACGTCTCCGTTGTATGTAATGAGTGCCATAGTGGGCGACAAGCCCATCACGGAGGACCTGGTGTATGGTGCTCTTTCGTGTGTGTTCTGGACCCTCACCAGTCAAACAACGTTGAAGTATATCGTTCTCACCCTTCGAGCCGACAACAAGGGAGAGGGGGGGATTTTTTCACTTTACGCACTCGTGCAACGAAAGGGCAAGTGGCTGTTCTGGCCGGCCATGATTGGCGCAGGGACGCTTATGTGCGATGGCATGATTACCCCGCCTATTTCGGTGTCATCAGCAATAGAAGGACTTCGCGTTTTCAATGAGGATATCCCCGTTATGCCCATTGTCATCATCATTCTTACCATGTTGTTCATCTTTCAGCGTTATGGTACCAAGCTGGTGGGTAAAACCTTTGGGCCTATCATGCTGTTGTGGTTCACTATGCTGGCCATTTTGGGTGTTAATCAGATTCTTCAGAATCCTTCCATTTTGAAGAGTCTCAATCCCATGTACGCCTACAATTTGCTCAGTCAGTATCCCGGTGGATTTTGGTTGTTGAGCGGCGTTTTTCTATGCACAACAGGAGCCGACGCATTGTACAGCGATCTGGGACACACTGGCCGATCCAACAGTCAAGTGAGCTGGATTTTCGTGAAAATTACACTGGTCATCAACTACCTTGGACAAGGCGCTTGGCTTATGAGCCAGCCACAGCTGGATGGCCGTAGCCCATTTTACAGCATCATGCCCGACTGGTTCCTGATTCCTGGTATCATCATCGCGGCATGTGCGGCAGTTATTGCTAGTCAGGCGCTTATTACAGGTTCATTCACCCTCATCAGTGAAGCCATCAACCTCAACTTCTGGCCAAAAGTTTCTACAAAATATCCTACCGATTTAAAGGGGCAACTATACATTCCCAGTGTCAACTGGTTGTTGTATGCAGGGTGCATTGCAGTGGTGATTTTCTTCGGTGAGTCCAAGAAAATGGAGGCTGCATACGGTTTCTTTATTACCATCACCATGCTCATGACGACCACGCTGCTTTGCTATTACCTCGAGTTCAAAAGGCATTGGCCGGCGTGGAGTGTAGGAATCATTTTCGCAGTGTTCTTTTCAGTGGAGTTTTCTTTTTTCATTGCCAATAGCATGAAGCTGAAGGAAGCCTGGATGATGCTCATTGTCTACCTCGTGCTCATACACGTTATGTGGGTCACGTATATGTATCGAAAAATGAGCAATTATTTTTTGCAGTTCGAAGACCTGGATAACTACGTCGGTACCTTGCGCGAGTTGTCGAACGATACGACAGTTCCTAAATACGCGACTCACCTGGTTTTCATGACCAAAGCCAACTTCCATCACCAGGTCGAGAAGAAAATCATGGAGAGTATTCTGGCGAAAACACCCAAGCGCGCCGATATCTATTGGTTCGTGCACGTTGACAGATCCAATGAGCCCTACACGCGCGATTACACCGTGGATGAACTGGAAAATGACCTCGTGGTGAAGATCAACATTAAGCTCGGTTTCCGCGTGCAGCCGCGCTTGCATAACTTCTTCCGATTCATTGTCGATGAAATGGTGGAGCGAGGTGAAATCGATTTGAAGGCCAAGCCTGAGCCCTATGCGAAGTACAATGATGAGCACGATTTCAAATTTGTGGTGCTCGAGAAGTTTCTTTCGGCCGACAACGACTTGAATGTGCGCGATAGTTTCATCACCAATGCATACATTGCGTTGAAGCATGTAAGTCTTTCCGATATCGATGCATGGGGACTGGAGGAGAGTGACACAGTATTGGAGAAAGTTCCATTGGTTGTGAATCCGGCGCAGCGTGTAATGCTCAAGCGCAATGAATCACCGACATCATGAAGAATCTTTTCTTTGCATCTGCCATTATTGCTTTTTGGGTGGTAACCATTTCGCTGGATACGTCCTCAGAAAAGCCTTTTACACTTCTTCAGCAATATATGTCAGGCAATTTCTCCAGTGAATTGCAAAGCAGAAACGACAGCGATTATTTTGACATTCGCTTGCGAATGGAGCCAATTTGGAATGCGACCGATACCGAGTTCTATTTGTATGTCGAACAAGCAATGAGCACAGCTCTTGACAAGCCGTATCGTCAGCGTATTTATCGCGTAGTTAAAGAATCGGATGAGCGCTTCGTGAGTTATATTTATAGTATGAATGCCCCTCAGCGCTTCGTTGGAAAATCGGGTAATGATGCGGTTTTCTCTTCTATAAAACCCGACTCCCTGAAAGCACTTGAAGGTTGTGAGGTTCGCCTTTCGTTCAATCCGAAGTTGAATCAGTTTGAAGGAACAACCGGTGAACGTACGTGCCCCAGCACACGTTCAGGTGCCAGCTACACCACATCGAAAGTTGTGATAGGCCCTAAGGGAATGAATAGCTGGGATCAGGGTTGGAGCCTTGCCGGTGTGCAGGTTTGGGGCGCTACCAAGGGCGGCTATGAATTCATAAAGCAATAGCCTCGACTGCGCTCGGCTACCGCGAGGCGTCGGCTGCGCAAGGCCACCGAGATACCTCGACTGCGCTCGGCTACCGCGAGGCGTCGGCTGCGTAGGGCTGCGCAAGGCTACCGAGTTGCTTCGGCTGCGCAGGGCCATTCTAAAAAAATCTGCTAACGAATCACCTTGATGTTGCCGGTCTCCTGAACTGTATTGGTGTCAAATCCTTTTACTCGAATCACATAGTTGTATACCTGATTCTGCGCGTAAAAGTCCTTGTCGCCACCTTCGCCTACCCATACTTCGTCGGGATCTTGAGAGTAGAAAATGACGTCGCCCCAGCGATTGAAGATGGTGAGCTCGTATTCGG
>JBJTRD010000476.1:0-3715 GCA_046075945.1 Flavobacteriales bacterium | reverse complement strand
TTCCACTTCCACTTCCACTTCCACTTCCACTTCCACTTCCTGGAGTTTATTCCACGGGCTGTCGTCGCCGCGTCGCACTCCACCATATTGACCCGTAGCGTTCAGATAAAAACCATTACCCATACCGGCATATAGACGCGTACGAATTTTCTTCGCCCCTTTTCCTCGATACACCCAATCGTGATTGAGGGTATGTTGTTGTGTTACGTTTCCATTTGAAAAGTCTCCGAGCTCCAGTCGGCTCTGCCATTGAATAGAACCGCGATTGAATTTTTTTCGAAGCGTAATGTCCATGCGCCAATGGTCGGCACGTATCGTTTCATCCTCGCCCTGTGGTATGTATAGGAAATAGTCGTTGAGCTTAGGTTTGCGGTTTTCTTTATACCATTCAGCGATCGAGAAATAGGAAAGCTTCACCGAACCGCTCCTGTCTTTGCGTATGCGTGCACGGAAAAGCTTATACTGGGCATACGGATTCAGCACATCATAACTTCTAACCGCTTGCTCAGCATCGAATATTGATCTGGCTATGCCAAATCGGCGTGCATTCAGCCCGGCAGCAAAAGTCCCATTACTATATTCAATGCTGCCCAGACCGTTGATGGTGCCCGATAAAAAACTGTACATTGGGGCGGCACTCCATTGGAAATTCTTGCGCGGTATGGTGCGGTTGTGAATATTAACACCCACCATCCATTTATTATACTCATTCCACCCCACCATTGGAATCCAGAACAATTGAGAATGATCCGGATTGTCTGCTGAACTCAAAAAATTGAAGGTGAGGGGTTCAACGTTTCGCATGATGCCTTCAGTTCTGAGTGTATTGTCGTTGCGATTGTATTCGGGAATACCTGTCATAGGGTTTAGAAGTACCATATCTCCTTTCTGAGCAGTCACTTTTACGCGGGTAGTCTTACCGGGTTGAATGCCTTCGGTCCAAACCAACGATTTTGATTGACCATTGCGTGTCACTTCAACGGCAAAGGGTGACGCTATCTGACCGCGATTCTTGACTTTCACAGCGTACGAGCCGTCTTTTTCTTTAGCGCATTTCAATGCATAATCTACCCGATGCGTAGTGGGAATGAGATCATCAAAAAACCAATCGAGGTTTTTACCCGAAGTTTTTTCAAATACTTCCTCTATATCGTCAGGGCTCGGATGGCGAAACTTCCAGGCTTCGAAGTATGCAGCCATACAACGATTCATTTCGGCTTCACCCAAATAAGCCATCAGGTAGTTAAAGGCCAGGGCTGTTTTCTTGTAGACAATGCCGCCATAATTCAAATTCGAGTAATCATCGCTGGGCGCTTGTATGGGCTGGTCTTCACCCACGCGTGCCGCAATGAGGTAGGGTAGTTCCTCGTTTAGATAGGTGTAGGAAAGGTTTTCAAGACCTAACGTTTTACGCATATCCAATGGACCAATTTGAATAGTTGGACTCATGGTGTCGCTGGTGTCTTTGCGCGTAGCCATAAGCGCACGCGTCTCGAAAAATGAATTGATTCCTTCGTCCATCCACGCATTGTCGCGCTCGTTGCTGCCCAGAATTCCGTAAAACCAGTTGTGTCCAACCTCATGAATTATGACGGTTCGAAGTGTTGATGCATTGCCCGAGTTACCGATAACCGTCACATTGGGATACTCCATGCCGCCGCCTGCGCTGATGGTGCCATCTACTGCAGTGCACACATCGTACGGATAATCGCCCGACCAGAGTGAGTAGTAATACAGTCCATCATTGATTGAGCGAATGCCTTCTTCGTCCCATTCCTGACGATTGCCGGGTGTGTACATCGCCCAGGTGGTCACTTTCTTTTTGCTGGCCGGCAGGACTACTTCGCCTTTGCGCACAATCCAGCGCTTGTCGGCAAACCAACCAAAGTCGTGCACATTGTCCTGCAGGTAGTGAAGGGTCTTCATAGTTTGCGACGAGGGTGGGAATTCATCATTCTCGGGGCCATCTTGTTTCGCAAGTTCGTTGAGTCGGTTGATCTCTGATTGCGTTTGCAGATTTCCCGTAGCTCCTACCGTGTAATTTTCAGGAAGGGTAATCTTAACATCAAAGCTTCCGAACTCGCTATAGAACTCGCCCTGTGTGAGGTAGGGAATAGGGTGCCAGCCTTGCGCATCGTAGACCGCCGGTTTCGGATACCATTGCGTTATTTGATAGCTCTCTTCTACGTGACCCAATCGGGAAATGGAACCGCTTGGAAGCTTTACGTAAAATGGAGTGCTCACGCGAATAGTTTCATTGGGTTTCACCGGTTTGGGTAGGTTCAATATGGCGATGTCTTCCTGACCTTCAAAGTATTCCCAGGTAACAGGTGTCCCATCCACTTTAAAATCGAGCGAGTCGATATAGCCCTTGGCCGATGGCTTGGCCCACAGCATGAAGAAATCTCCTTGACGAAATTTCTGTTTCGACATCGCCGTCTTTGCGTTCTTGTATGCATTGGGCCACAAGTGGATGTAAAGCTTGTCGAGCGTGTTCGGACTCTGATTCGTGTATGCGAACGTTTCGAATGCAGACAATGAATGTTCCTTGTCGTTGAGTGTTACCTCTATGGTGTAGTCCACTTTTTGCTGGAAGTAGGTTGTTTCCTGCGCATTCGCATTCATAAAGGCCAAGAGGGAAAACAGTACACTTATTTTTTTCATATCCGGTTAAATAGTTGTTGGCGAAAATAAGGGATGGATCACATTACTATAAAAAGCAACAGCGCCCCTTTCGAGACGCTGTTACCTATCAACTGTTACAAATACGGGCCGGCTAGCGGCCATATATCGCTTGGAGCTTCTCCTCAAGCAGAGGGCCACGCAAGTTGTGGCCGAGTATTTTTCCTTCTTTATCTACTAATACAGTAAATGGAATAGAATGCACGCTGTACGTTTTCGCGGCCTCGCTGTCCCACCATTTCAAATCGCTCACATGGTTGGGCCATATCAGTCCGTCTTGCTTAATAGCATCCAACCACGGTTCTTTTGCCTTGTCGAGCGATACCGAAAATACTTCAAAACCGTCCTTGTTGTATTTTTTATAGGCAGCTACCACATTCGGATTTTCCCTGCGACAAGGGCCACACCAGCTGGCCCAAAAGTCAATGAGTACGGTTTTTCCTTTTAAATCGCTGAGTTTGCGTAATTTTCCCTGAGGGTCGTTCAATGCGATGTCGGGCGCCGGCTGACCCACCGCTATGGCCGCAGTGGGCTCCTCGGCTGTTTGCTTAGCAGGGGCGCTCAGTTTGGCAAACTCCTGTTTCATGGCCTTGTAAAGCAACGTGTGACCGAATACGCCCTGAAGGTTGGCGAAAACTTTATTGAAAGTTGCCATATCGGTGCGCGGATCGAGACGCTGCACGGCAATGAGAGCTGCCGGTGACGACTCGTGTGTGGTGAGCCAGTCTTTGATACATTTTACCATGGCGCGCCTGTTATCATTCAAACTCTGATTGAGCATTTGTTTTTCCTCAACGCTCACATCAGGCTGTGTAATGCGCTTGCGGGCATCCATATCCTTTTGGTCAAAAGGCGCACACTTACCTTCCAGCTCGCGCAATTCTTCGGAAAAATCAGAGCCAGAAATGCTCGCCGATTGAGTGAAATCGCCAATAGCTGCCTTCACAATGGGGGCTTCTGTGCTATCGGTAATGAGTGCCAATGAGTTTTCTTTATCGACTACAATGCGGTAATAGTTGAGCTCGAGCGGCTT
>JBJTRD010000475.1:0-6044 GCA_046075945.1 Flavobacteriales bacterium | reverse complement strand
GATCGCCATCATTATCGAAGTCGACCCACGAAAACTGTTTCATTTCACCTGTTTCGGAAATTCCAAGGGGCCAAGGCTCGAGGAGTCCTTCATTGCTTTTGAGCAACATAGGAACATTCCCATTTTGGCAAAACAAGATATCATCCCAACCATCCTTATCGAAATCGGCCATCGAAACGCCTCCTCCATAATACCCCCCGATGTACCGGTGGGTATCACCTCCTTCTATGAATTGCGGCTGCCAATACTGACCAATTGCAATGAAAGGCAAGCAGGCCAGACAAACCAGCGAAAGAAAAAAACAGGTATGTGCTACTCTACTCAATGCACCACCATGAGACGGCGCTCCAGTACAAACTTTTCACCGCGAATGCGCAACATGTATGTACCAGGTGCCCAATTATCGGTTTGAATGATCGTAGTTCTACTGAATGCTTCTACCAATTTACCCGCAATGTCGAATACTTCGATAGCATCGGCTGTAGCACCATTCAGTAACACACGTACTTCATCGGAAGACGGATTCGGCCAAATCTGAAGATTCTGCTCATCCATTTCAATCAGCCCCGTTGTAATGGTAAGGTTGAGAATAATGGTACTATCGCAACCTGCGAAGCTGGTATAATTGAATTCATAGATTCCGCTTTCGGTGTACTCAGTGCCTTCATAGGTGTAACTGCTTCCCGCAGTAACTTCAATGGTCTGTTCTGTATCATAAGCGCATGAACCGTCATCGAGTGTTGCGCCCGAATTGAAATTACATGCTGTATTATCGATACAACCAGTCACCTCATTCAAGTCGCACAGGTTGTTGTTGTTCACGTCAATAAACAGGCAGCTGCCTTCAAGTAAACATCCCGCCTCAGGGTCGTAGTTGCACGCCGCCTCATCGTTGCAGCCCGGGAAGGTGCACGAATTATCTTCAGTCGTTGCGAGTGGATTGAAATTGCATGCCGTAGGATAGGTGCAACCGGTGAGTTGGTAAACACAGCTTCCATCATCTTCATTTACCTGAGGATTATAATTGATGGCCAACGGATCCATACATCCGAGTAGACATGATCCATCAAATTCAGTTGCCAGTGGATTGTAATTCACGGAAGCCGGATTGGTGCAGCCTTCAACTTCCAGGCAGTTGCACACGCCATCGCCGTCTGTATCAGCAAGACAAACACCGTTACAATCGACACATTCCGCCGAAGGATAGGTGCAACTTCCATCTTCCTGTGTTGCATCTGCATTATAATTACATGCGTTCACATCGGTACAGCCCAAGAAGATACACGAACCATTATCCAACGTTGCGTTTTCGTCATAATTATCTGCATCAGGGTCGGTGCAGCCTTCAATTTCCAGCTCATCGCACACACCATTGTTGTTTATATCCGAAAGACAATTACCGCTGCAATCAAAACCAGCCGGAGCATACGTACACGTTCCATCATCGCAACCGGCTGAAGGTTCAAAATTACAAGCACCTGCATCGATGCAGCCCGGGAATACGCATGAGCCATCATCGGCAGCCACGGTTGCATCGTAGTTACAGGCAGTAGGGTCGGTACAACCGGCATACAAACAAGATCCATCATCGATTAATGCATTCAAGTTAAAATTGATTGCTCCCGGATCTGTGCACCCGGTTTCATCGAGTTCATCGCAAATTCCGTTTTCATTTAAATCGCTTAAGCAGTTACCCTCACAATCGAGATAGATTTCGAGCGGATACTGGCATGAGCCATCCAACAGGCAGCCTGCATTCACATCAAAATTACAAGCAAGTGGGTCGGTGCACCCGGATGTGATACAAGAGCCATCATCACAAACAGCATTCGCATCGTAGTTGCATGCTTGCGGGTCGGTGCATGCTCCGTTCAGACAAGAGCCATCATCGCAACCCGCCGAGGAATCAAAGTTACAGGCATTGCTATCGGTACAGCCCGGAAACAGGCATGAGCCATCATCGAATGTTGCTACTTCATCAAAATTGCAAGCTGCAGCATCGGTACATCCGCCATATATGCATGAACCATCATCGATAGTCGCATTCGGATTGTAGTTAAATGCTTCAGGATCCAGGCAGCCTTCTGTATCAAATTCATCGCATATTCCATTGTTGTTGCCATCGCTCAGGCAATTGCCTGCACAGTCCAGATACGTTTCTTCAGCATAAGTGCATTCACCTTCCAGCAAACAACCTGCACTTGGGTCGAAATTACAGGCCAGTTCGTCATTGCAACCCGGAAATAAACATGAACCATCATCCGCAATTGCTATGCTGTTATAATTACATGCCGTAACATCTGTACAACCTTCATAAATGCAAGTGCCATCATCCGAATTAGCGAACGGATCGAAGTTCAAGGCCGTTTCATCTGTACAGCCGAAAACTTCAAGTTCATCGCAAATGCCATTGCCATTCGTGTCGTTAAGACATTGGCCATCGCATCCGTAATTCTGTTCTGCATAGACACAATCACCACCGAAACATGCAGCTGCAGGGTCATAGTTGCAGGCTAACTCATCGTCGCAGCCGGGAAAGGCGCATGAACCATCGTCTGAAGTGGCATTCGCATCAAAGTTGCAGGCAGAAGCATCCGTGCAACCGAGCACCGGATAAACACACGAGCCATCGTCGATAACAGCTTGCTCATTATAGTTGTCGGCCTCCGGATCTGTGCATCCCGTCAGTTCACCAACACAAAGACACTCTTCTGATATGAGGTCATTGCTTGTCGAAGGGTTGCCGTCATTGCACGAATCCCCGGGGAAAACGCATGTACCATCATCTTCAACAGCCTCTTCATTGTAATTACATGCGAGCTCGAACGTGCAACCAACAATTAAAATCGGCTCACCCTCACAATAGCAATCAGCAACAATTACATCATTCACAGTGGAAGGATTGCCATCGTCGCAGGGGGTTCCTGCAAACAAACATGAACCGTCCTCCAAATTGGCGGCAGGTTCAAAGTTACAAGCCTCCGGGTTGGTACATCCAAATGCATCTGTGACTAAGTCGCCGGCGCAAATACACTCAGCAAGGTATTGATCATTGATTGTTTGTGAATTTCCATCGCTGCAGGGATCACCCGGATACAGGCAGCTTCCGTTATCGATTAAAGCAATTGAATTGTAATTACAAGCAACTGCATCGGTGCAACCTTCAACTTCCTCAATGGGGGTTCCGGCGCATACGCAATCGCCTTCTATAACATCCAATACGGTTTGTTCATCACCATCATCACAATTGTCGCCGGGGAAGAGGCAACTGGCATCGTCGATTGTTGCCAAAGGATCATAATTACATGCAGAGGGAGCAACACATCCTTCAATTACCAATTCACCTGAGCAAGCACAATCATCGCCGATGCTATCATTGATTGTATTGGCCAAACCATCATCGCAGGGTGTTCCTGTGATTATACACGTTCCATCATCGGCATCTGCTTCCGGATTGTAATTGCAGGCCTCCGGGCTGGTGCAACCTGGCACTACCACCGCAGCGGGAGGTTGATGAAACCCTTGTGTTAGAGTAATATCAGCTGAAGCAAGCGTTGTAACGAATGTTTCACCCAATGTGTAATCCATACTGAACGCAGCGGATTGAAAACTGGCTCCTGCCGAAGCAATCACGGTTGGACTTACTTGCTGCGCGCTGAGCGATGAACTGATAATTACAGTTAGAACAAGATTGTAAAAAAATTTCATACGATGTGGTTAAAGATAAATGCTTCAAACAGGGTAAAAGTACGAAGCCAAATGTAAAAATAAGACAAGAAAATGCCCCTTAGTTGCGGGAAAAGTGCTTCATATACTTTAAACCGTCCGATACGTAATATGGACTATGTGTTTTTGGGCGTCCGCTCAGTGGAAATCTTTTACCTGTATTGTGAATGTGAAATGCGTCTTTCCATTTCGCTTGTTGAAGATAACTGCCATATTGTTTCTTTATCCACCGCGCACCATGATAGCAAGCATCTTCGTCGTTGCTCAGGTCTTCAATAGAAATATCGATTTCGAATACTTTATAACCCATCAGTTGAAAAGGTCCCCAGCTGGTGGCCAACGCCCGAATTTCATCATCATCCATAGACACCAGATCTGATTGCTTCACCATTTCATATTTTCTGCGTTTGCCATTTTTTACTTTCATAAGTTCCTTGAATACGTGGGGCTCAAATCGTTGCCCTGCAGGTTTCTCGCCACTGCATTCCAATACTGCCAGGGCCATCAGGTATTCGTAGGGCAGATCCATTTCATCTGCTATTTCACTTATTTGCTCGCCGTAATTATGTTCGCACCAATCAAGAGTTGAAACTCCCAATGGCCGGGGGTTTTCAGGCAATACGATGCCGAGCACTTTTCTCGAAAACTCAGCTATATCATAGCGGAAATAAAATCCAACACAGAGGAGTACCAGTGTTGGCACCATCCATTTCCAGCGACTTTTTAGTGCGGCGAGAATTTTATTCATGCTGTTTCAACGAGCGGCTGAAATCCAAAATTGTGCGATGATCAGTTGTTATTGGATGTATTTCCTTAATGACTGAACTTCTCAACTCGGTCGTTGGGAGATTTAAAAAGTACTGCAAATAAAACAGCTACCACGAGAGCATAGCCGGCGAAAGTTAACCATATGCCGTCCCACAACTTTTCACCTTCGTGCATGAAATACGTATCGATTACCCAACCGCTTATTTTGCTTCCAAGAAATGCTCCGACGCCATTCGTCATCATCATGAATAATCCCTGCGCACTCGAGCGTATAGACGCATCCGCGTTTGACTCAACGAAAAGAGAACCGGAAATATTAAAGAAATCGAAAGCCATACCATACACTATGCAGGATAAAATAATCATCCATAGTCCTCCTGCAGGGTCGCCATAGGCCAGCAAACCAAAGCGAAGGACCCATGCAAGCATCGACATGAGCATTACCTGCTTAATTCCAAATCGTTTTAGGAAAAAAGGAATAGTCAGAATGAACAAGGTTTCCGAAATCTGGGAAATAGACATGATTATCGTTGAATACTTCACCACCAATGAATCGGCGTATTCGGGAAAACGTTTGAAATCATCCAGAAACGAATCGCCATACATGTTCGTGAGTTGCAGAGCGGCCCCGAGAAACATCGAAAAAACAAAGAACAATGCCATTCTGTAATTCGCCAATAATCGAAATGCACCAAAGCCCAGCTGATCGATAAAAGAGGCGTCTTTGGATATACTACGCTGCGGCCTGCAGGCGGGAAGAGTGAATGAATAAATTCCCAATCCAATAGCGGCCACCGCTGCAATAATAAACTGATTGGCGTTGGCCTTACTCCCTGTAATATTTGTAACCCACATAGCCACAATGAATCCAATGGTACCCCACACCCGAATGGGAGGAAACGATTTCACTACATCGTAGCCGCCATCTTTCAATATTCGAAAACTTATCGAGTTCGACAATGAAATGGTCGGCATGTAGCAAATCATAGCAGCGAAAATGACGTAGTAAAGTGAATCCGGATCGTTTACACCCGGCACCAGGAAAAGGATCAACCCATAGAGAATATGCAGCACGCCATACAAGCGCTCTGCATTCACCCAACGATCAGCAATGATACCCGTTATTGCCGGCATGAAAAGCGAAGACAGTGCTAAGGTGCTGAAAATGGCGCCGAATTGTGCGCCTGTCCAACCCTTCGCATTGAAACAATACGTACCAATTGTAATAAGCCAGGCTCCCCAAACAAAGAATTGCATGAAGCCAAGGGCGGTGAGGCGGAGTTTTATCATGGTGAGGTGATAGGTAATAGGTGGTAGGTAATAGGTAATAGGTGATAGGTGATAGGTTATAGGTGATAGGTTGCGCCAACACCTATTACCTATAACCTATCACCTCTGACCTATGACCTTTTATGTGGGTTTAACGAACGAGTTTCTTGTATTTAATGCGATGATGTGTTGTGTCACCGAGTCGCTTCTTTTTATTTTCTTCATATTCACTGAAGTCGCCTTCGAAGTAATACACTTGCGAGTCGCCTTCAAATGCCAAG
>JBJTRD010000474.1:0-8715 GCA_046075945.1 Flavobacteriales bacterium | reverse complement strand
ATGCGCTCGGTTTGTGCAACCGAGAAATAGTTTTCTTCACAAAACACATCGATGAACTCAGCAATGCGTTGCGTGGCGACTGCGGGTATCATTTCGTTGATGAGGTGATCCACGTAAGCATCGGGATTCGTTTTGTATGCTTTCGGAATGGCATGTGCGCCGAGGAACGTCGCTTTGATGGTGAGCGGCGATAGACTTTTCAGTCGATCGATGACGCGCAGCATTTTCAATTCGCTTTCGAGTGTCAATCCATATCCGCTTTTGATTTCCACCGCGCCCGTGCCCATGGCTTGCATTTCATTCAAACGCTTTAGGGCGGCTTCCACCAATACTTCTTCCGAGGTTTCCGCAAGCAATGCGGCCGAGTTGATAATGCCGCCGCCCCGTGCGGCTATCTGCTCGTAGGTGAGGCCGTGAATGCGGTCCACAAATTCGCCCACGCGCGAACCGGCATAGACGGTGTGCGTGTGCGAGTCGCACCAGGCGGGAAGTACGAAACGTCCATCCGCTTCTATCACTTCCAGCTCGCGCCAATCGCTGATGCCGGGCCAGTCGGCCATCGTGCCGTAATCGGCAATGAGGCCATCTTCAATGGCAAGCCAGGCGTTTTCTACACTTGGCAATTCATTCATTGCCTTGCCTGCCAGCTTGGAAGGAGCTTCATCGTAGACGCCGATCAGCGATTGTATGTTCTTGATGAGAATGCGCGACATGGGGCGAAGGTAGTTTTTATTAACCGTAGAGTTATGGTGGACACTGAGATTTTAATTTGAAATTTTTTTAGACCGTGAAGATTGAACCACAGAGTTATGGAGGACACAGAGATTTTGATTCGACTTTATTTTATAAAAGTTTAAATTGAATTTCTTCCAACATTTTCTCCGTGTCCTCCATACCTCTGTGGTTCAAAATAAACTGTGGTTAACTTTGAAAACCAAAAGCCCACCTTGAGATTCCGTTTCGAAATAATCCTTACACTTTTCATCGCCGTCACCACTGCGATTTTGCAAGAGCCCTATCTGTTCGATTTCCCGGGATACATTCATGGCTGGGCACAGGTAGATCGCTACGCATTGTCGATGGGTTTCTTGCGCAACGGCTTTGATTTATTCCATCCGGAAACGTATGTGTGCAATCCCATTTATCCGGGCGATTTTCTGTTGCAAAGTTCTTCTACTATTTCTGCCATCGACTTTCCCGTGCACGATTACTTCGTTGCACTTCTGATGAAGATAAGTGGCGTGCAGTCACCTTGGTTGTTTCGAATGTATGTGGTGTTCATGGGATGCGTAGGACTTTTTTACTTAGGTAAACTCGCGCGTTTGCTCCTGGACGATGAGTTGAAGGCGTTGTTTGTAGTTGCGTTTGCAGCTTTTTCTCCGGTGTTCGTTTACTACCACGGTTCTCTTTTGCCCAGCGTGCCATCGCTAGCGCTAACCATAGCAGGGGTTTATCACTATTTTCAATTTCGTTCGTGTTTAAAAACGAAGCACATGCATCTAGCGCTGGCTCTCTTAGGTGTGGCGCTGCTTAGTCGCACCACGTTTGTGATTCCATTCATCGCTGTGTTGGGCATGGAGTTTCTATCTATTCTAAAGGCCCGAAAATTTGAGTGGAAGCGATACATTGCAGTAGTGCCTATCGTGGTTGTTTTTTTTCTCTACCGCTGGCACAACGATGCACTGCGCAATGAATATGGTTCCATGTTTCTGCATCGACTTATTCCGGCCGAGAGTAGGGAAGAGGCGTGGTTTTTACTCAACTACGTTTGGGAACATTGGCGAATGGCTTATTTCTCTTCGCTACACTATTGGGTCATCGCGGCATTGGTGGTTGCCATCGTTGTGGCATTCGTTACCAAAAAGCTGAATCGTTCGACGCGTGCTTTGTTGATTTCATTTACCTCGATTTATTTGCTGGGCTGCCTTCTATTTGCCGTGGCGATGCTCAAGCAGTTTCAGGATCACGACTATTATTTTCTAGACACGTTTTATCTGCCGTGCTTGCTGGTGCTCGTTGCTCTGTTGTCATTCGTACCCAAGGCCATTCAACCGATGCATCGTGCGTTGTATCTTATGGTGTTGGTTGCATTTACCGGCTTTGCGTTTCGCATGCCTTTGAAATCGCAGCATAACCGTCACGAAGCCGGTGTGAACCATCGTCTGCAGAACACCATCGAAAATTTCACCGGCTCGGCAGAATACCTCGATGCGCTTGGCGTGCCGCGCAATGCAACGATGCTGGTCGTCGATGCGGTTGCGCCCAACGTACCACTCACGCTCATGGATCGCAAAGGATTGGTGGTGATGTGGAGTGTAAAGGGAATGATTGAACATGCCTTCAAATGGGACTTCGATTACATCGTTTTTCAGAATGAATATTTTCAAGATCAAGTCTATCGTGGTTATCCGGATATTTTAGGACGCATTCGAAAGCTGGGCAGCAACGGACGCATAACGGTGTGCACGCGCGACGAGGGCAATGTGCAGACGCAGGATGATTTTTTGGGAATGACGGGCACACCGCTGTTGAATGAATTCATGGATTTTGAAGCAGGCGATGGCGGAAAATGGAAGGGGTACCGTACCACCTTGAGCGAATATCATTCGGGAAGTCGTTCTGCCTTGTTTTCCGCCGACCACACCTCGGGCTTATCAATGGAATGGATGAATCTTGAGCAGTTGAGTGGTGGTTATCATCCGGCGAGGTTAAGTCTCTGGTTAAAATCGCGCGAGATAGAGGAAGTGAATGTGGTAGTTTGGATGAGCGTTGAAGGAAGGGAGGTTTTCCATGAGGTGCGAAGTATGAAAGATATGCTTGACCCATTAACGCATTGGCAACCGATTTCGTTTTCGTTTGTTCTGCCGGATGCCGGATACAAGGATTGTAAACTGAGTGTGTATCTTGTAAGCGGACCAAATACGGAAGTCTTTTATGATGATGTGCAATGGAACATTTACTCTTCTTTTAGGAAGAATGAATAGACTAGTTTTGCACTGTTCTGAGATGATAGTGCGTTTTCTTCAAATACTGGTTTTGCTTACCTTGACGTTTGCTTTGAATGCTCAAAGGATGAGTGGTATTGTCTACGATGCAGAGGATTCAACTCCTATTCCATTCGTTGTTATTTATTTGGTGGAATCGGATGCAACTACTTCTGCCGATAGTCTTGGCCGATTTGAGATTAGCGCACCGCAACTACCGTCCTTTCATCTACGTTTTGTTTCAATGGGTTATGAAACGATAACAGCGGTTTATTCAACAGGTTCCGGGCGAATTGAAGCGCGCATGTTTCCGAAGCACCTGGATTTGCATGAAGTGACGGTTTCAGGCGCCCTCGCGCAATCACAGTCGGAGAATCCATTTCACATTGAGTCCCGTAAAATCGATGACCTAACTGCTATATCGGCTATGAATATGGGCGAGGCTATTGCCCGAATACCCGGGGTTTACCAGTCAAGTTTGGGTAATGGTATTGCGAAGCCGGTTGTTCGCGGCATGCAAGGTA
Organism: Flavobacteriales bacterium; assembly: GCA_046075945.1. Lineage (GTDB taxonomy): Bacteria > Bacteroidota > Bacteroidia > Flavobacteriales_D > Sanyastnellaceae > JAIBBG01. The sequence continues at coordinate 5,207 of JBJTRD010000474.1, read as the reverse complement.
TGCGAGTAGTAACGCTGATGAATGGCTTACGTATAGAAAGTCAGCAATGGGGTGGTGATCATGGCATGGGTATCACGGATCTCGGGTTGGGGAATGTTGAGGTTATAAAAGGCCCGGCATCTCTTCTTTACGGAGCTGACGCATTAGCCGGTGTTGTTTACTTCAACGATGAAGCGCATGCGCCAATTGGAAAGCGGGAACTTGATACAAAAACGCTTTTTCAATCGAACACAATGGGCGTTACTCAACGAATGATGTATCGCGAATCACGAGAGCGTGTGAGATGGCAAATTGGTGCCGGCTACGCGAATCATGCAGATTTTAAATTGCCTTCGGGTCGATTCGCGCAAAATTCCCGTTTCAACGAGGCGGTGTTGAAGTCAGTTTTCTCGTTCAATGGTAAGCGAAGTGTTCATCATTTGCGCTACACATTCAGTAACACAACCACGGGTATTCCCGGACATACACACGATACAACGGCTACTCCGGAATCTTTTCAGGTCGAAACCCAGCGTCGATCCTATACACTTCCTGCTCAGTTTTTCAATAATCATTTTTTTTCATTCGATAATAAATGGTTTAGGGAGAATTCTGAGTTTCAATTCATGGCCGGTATGACATCCAATCGTTTGATTGAATATGACGAGAAGGTGACTATTCCCAGTCTAAGCATGTCGCTTCTCAACGCACTTTATACTACGAAATGGATTAGCAGATTTTTCGATGAAAGATTGAAGTTGATTGCAGGTGTTCAAGGAATGCATCAGTGGAACGTGAATGCATTGAATGCTTCGGACCGCCTTGTGCCCGATGCAAAAACAATCGATCAGGGAGCATATCTGACCACTCAATATGGAAGCGCACGATGGAATATCCAAAGCGGAATTCGCTACGATGTTCGTTTTTTACAAGCATATGAAACCGATGGTGAAACGTTTGGCAAATCGTATCAAGGCATTAATGCGTCGGCCGGAGGCGTATTTCATGCTGAGTGGGTTACGTTTCGCGCTTCGTATTCATCCGGCTACCGGGCTCCTCATTTGACTGAGCTGCTTTCTAACGGCTTTCATCATGGTGCTCTTCGGTATGAAGTGGGCAACAGAGAATTGAAACCTGAATACGCTCGACAGGCGGATGTTACGATTGAATTGACAGGTGACCATTTGGTGTTTCTCTATAACCCTTTTGTAAACAAAATTCGGGACTATATCTATCTTCAACCCCTTGGCTATAACGTTGATGGGATTCCGGCATTTGCTTATGATGTGTTGTCTGACATAACCTTTTTTGGCAATGATGTCGGATTTCACTACCACCCACATTTTGCGCATGAATTACACGTAGAAACTACCTGGTCTTATATTCAGACATTCACACCGGCCGATAGCAGTGTGTCGTTGCTTCCCCCTCAGCGAATACAGTCATCGCTTAAGTACTCTTTTGAAAACCGTCGCAAATTTGGGTTGAAGGAGGTGAACGTAATGCACACGTTCATGGACGCTCAGAAAAAGGTTGCATTCATGGAGTCGCCTAGCAGTTCATACCATTTGCTCGATGCGGCATTGGCTTTTGAATGGAAGGCTATCCATCGATGGGAGTTACGTCTGGGTGTGAAAAATATTTTGAACGAGCGATATATCGACCATCTTTCTCGGCTTAAGAACATCGAGATGCCTGCACCCGGGCGAAACATTTATCTGAGTATTCAATTTAAAATATAAATCTACTTCGAATGAACAAGTATGCTTTTTTATCGGTATTTGCCATGGGAATGGTAATCGCTTCTTGTAAAGAGAAATGTCACGAATGCCATTATGATTTGAATGGTGCTGAAATTGAAATTGGTGAGTATTGTGGTGATGAGCTGGAAGCTATTGAAGCAAGCGGCTATGTCGCCGCCGATACTATTACCTACGAAGTCCATTGCCACGAGCATTGATTTCAAGAATTTTTAGTATGGTTCAATTAAGCTAAGATTGCACGTTGTGACAGCTGTAATTTTATAGTTGATTGGAAATTGCCTTTACCTTCGTGCCATGCCCGGAAATACATTTGGAACCCTCTTTCGTCTTACTACGTTTGGTGAGTCACATGGCCCTGCTATAGGTGGTGTGCTCGACGGTATGCCTGCAGGTATGAAGGTAGAAATCGATTTTGTGCAATACGAACTCGATCGCCGTAAACCCGGACAGAGTGCGCTTACTTCTCCTCGCAAGGAGTCTGATCGTGTGGAAATTCTTTCGGGTGTTTTTAATCAGAATACCTTGGGCACACCCATAGGTTTCGTGCTGTACAATGAAGACCAGCAATCGGAAGATTACGATGTGTTGGCGGAGGTATATCGTCCGGGTCATGCCGATGAAGTGTGGGATAAAAAATTTGGCATTCGCGATTATCGCGGAGGCGGCCGGAGCAGCGCGCGCGAAACAGCGGCGCGTGTGGTTGGCGGTGCATTTGCGAAGATGCTGCTGGCCAAGGAAGGTGTGTCGGTGCAGGCGTATGTCAGCAGCGTGAAGGATATCGAAGTGAGTGAGTCGTATGATAGGCTTGATCTTGTGCGCACCGAAGATTCGCTGGTTCGTTGTCCGCATGAAGAGACATCGCAGCGCATGATTCAATGCATAGAGCAAGCGCGCGATGGGGGCGACAGTGTGGGCGGCGTCATAACCTGCGTGTGCAAGGGCATGCTTGCAGGCTGGGGCGAACCTGTGTTCGACAAATTGCATGCAGTGATGGCTCATGCCATGCTCTCTATCAATGCCACACAAGGGTTTGAAATCCTCGGCGGTTTCGATTCGACTCGTTTACATGGCTCAGAGAATAACCTGCGCTCAACGGGTGTTTCAGGAGGAATTTCAACGGGCCATGATTTTGTTTTTCGTGTTGCATTCAAACCGGTTTCGACCATTCGTAAAAAGCAAGAAGCTCGCAACGCAGCAGGCGATGTGGTATCACTGGAGGCAGCAGGTCGTCATGATCCGTGTGTACTTCCTCGCGCCGTTCCTATTGTAGAGGCCATGGCAGCGCTGACGCTGGCTGATATGCATTTGCTGTGGCACAAGCCGATGTGAAGGTTCAATGGCATTCTGTGTTATTCGACTTTATTAATTCTGAAAAATGTTGGCTCGTTGATGTAGATTTCAGTCAATTCAACAACTCGAATTCGAGAGCAACCTGTTTTCAACTACGCTTCACTCACCTCAAACTCTATTTCCGCTATCTCCTCTAGAGCGGCGAGCGATTCCTGCTCGATATTCACCTTGTTGAAGTTGTTCGACGGCAGCAGTAATTCGCTTTGATCGTGTATGAGACGCATACGCACTTGTGTGCGGCCCGTGCCATTGCGAAGTGTGGATGCTATTTTTTCGATCAGTGCATCGTTCACCTTGTGCATGGGTATGCGAATGTCGAGGTAGCGGCCCATCTTCGCCCGGATGTCGCCCAGCAGCTCGATGCGGTTGATTCGAAACTCGAGACCGTTTGCGCCTTGTCCAAATCGCTTCTGCTGCGAACGCCCTACCACAAACAACTTACCACCGCGGGTTATGAGGTGTCGATATTTCAGCCAGTCTTCACCGAACATCATGAAGTCTGAAGTTGTTTCATAATCTTCTAATTTGAAGCTTCCATACGGGTTGCCGTTTTTAGCGGTTTTTTCCACGAAATCCACTACCGTTCCAGCGAGTTTTAATTCACGCCCGTTCACTGCTTCCAGTTTTTGCAGAAGGGATAATCCACCTTTGCTGCAAAACGTCTTTACCTCGAGTTGGTAATCATCGAGCGGATGGCCACTGATGAACATGCCGATTACTTCCTTTTCTTTTGAAAGCTGCGTCATCGTATCCCACGACTCTACTTTGGGCGGCTGCGGCTCGGCTATGATGGCTTCTTCGCTATCGCCGAAGAGCGATACTTGCGCGGTGTTCTTGTTGTCGCGAATGGCTGATGCAAATCGCACGAGCGTATCACTAAAGCTTTCGTTTCTTCCGTCGGGAGCAAAGTAGGCCGCGCGATCGATTGCAAACGCGTCAAGCGCGCCTGCAAGTGCAAGGTGTTCAATCGTTCTTCTGTTGGAAGCACGCGCATCGACACGACTCAGGAAGTCATAAATGCTCTTGAACCGTCCTTTGTGTTGCTCTGCAATTATGCTCTCAACAGCATTTTCACCCACACCTTTCACTGCGGCCAGACCAAAGCGTATTTCTCCTTTTTCATTTACGCTAAACAACGATTTCGATTCGTTCACATCGGGGCCTAACACAGGTATGGCTTGTTTCTTACACTCTTGCATGAAGAAGCTCACTTGCTTGATGTCGCTCATGTTGTTGCTCAACACGGCTGCCATGTATTCTGCCGGATAGTTGGCTTTGAGGTAGGCCGTTTGGTAGGCTATCCACGCATAGCACGTCGAGTGCGACTTGTTGAATGCATAACTGGCAAATGCTTCCCAGTCGGTCCAGATCTTCTCGAGCTTGTCGGCGGGATGCCCTTTGGCCATAGCGCCCTCGACGAATTTTCCTTTCATCTTGTCGAGCACTTCTTTCTGCTTTTTACCCATCGCCTTACGAAGCACGTCGGCCTCGCCTTTGGAAAAGCCCGCAAGTTTTTGCGAAAGCAACATCACCTGCTCCTGATAAACGGTAATGCCATACGTTTCCTTGAGATACTCTTCCATTTCGGGCAAGTCGAAGGTGATGGCCTCTTGTCCGTTTTTACGTCGAACGAACGATGGAATGTATTCCAGTGGTCCCGGACGATACAGCGCGTTCATGGCAATGAGGTCATCGAAAACTGTCGGCTTCAGATCTTTCATATACTTCTGCATGCCGTCACTTTCGTACTGGAAAATGCCCACGGTGTGGCCGCGCTGAAAGAGCTGGAAGGTGGGCTCGTCGTCGATGGGTATGGCTTCAATATCGATTTCAATTCCGTGGCGTTGCTTGATGATGTGCAACGCGTCTTTGATGAGGGTAAGCGTTTTCAGTCCGAGGAAGTCCATCTTCAGCAAACCTGCACTTTCAACAACGGAGTTGTCGAACTGCGTGCACCACATGTCACTGTCTTTGGCGGTGGAAACAGGTACATAGTTCGTGATTACATCGGGCGTGATTATCACGCCACATGCATGGATGCCTGTGCTGCGTACCGAGCCTTCGAGAATGCCTGCCAGTTTAACGACGCGTGCTTCATGCGAATCTTGCGCGGCA
>JBJTRD010000473.1:0-3640 GCA_046075945.1 Flavobacteriales bacterium | reverse complement strand
TTCACCAAAAAACAACAGCTCTGCTTTTCTGCGCGGAAAGAATTGCAGTTTATAACACCACTTCCCATCGATGGTAGCACTATCGACAAGTCCGTAATCATAAAAACCAAGCGCGTATGCTGAGATTGGACTTGTAAAACTCTTTCCGAAAGCAATCAACTCATTGTCGTAGACGTTGATGTTTTGATACATATCGCCCAGGAACTGATTAATCGATTCATTTTCCACGCCACTCACCTTCGTTGCTCTCACAACTTCCTTCGACATTTTCGGATTGCGCTTGAAATAAAAATCGGATAGTGACTCGGTCATGAAAACAGGTAGATACGGCTTTTCCTGTGTTGTATCAATACCATCGAAAACGAACTCAAAGGCGTTGAATATTTTCCGGTCCTGAAATTTTTCCGTGATATTGTTTAGATCAAATTCTACTTTGTTGTAAGCTTCATACTCATAAGCGTCAAGCTTCTCGCGGTTATTAATCTTCTTGTTGCGCAACACCTTTTTCATGAGCGCAATCGCCGGATTAGGGCCATCATCGGGACGAATAATTACTTCGGCGGTTTGATTGGATGTGACCGCTAATTCGAAGTTGATAACGCTCGTTGTGCCTTGCTTTACTCGTTGTGTTTGGGAAACATAGCCAAGCACCATAACACGCAATGAATCGCTGCTGTAATAGGTTTCGATGCGGTAATTACCATCAAGGTCGGTTTGCGCGCCGGATTTTGTACCAACAAATACTACAGGTGAAAATGGCAGCGGCTCTTTGGTTACCGCGTCTCTGACCTTGCCGCTCACCACCGTTTTTTGGGCGCTCGCATTCGCCAGCCAGAGCGCTGATGTAAGAAACAAAACGAAGCGTAGACCATTCCTGAACACGTTGCTAAAAAAACAAGAAAATGGCGTCCGCAAAAGGAATAGTTATCAAACAATCAACACGGCATTCATTAAAAATGGCTGAAGAGACGAACAACGGCGCGTCTGGCAAAAATGGTGCGCCCCTCTAATTATCGGCGCTCCAGGTATCGAATGCCTCCAGGCCACAATTCAACCAGTCGGCGTATTTCTTTTCATCCGGATTGTATTGCTCAATCGGTGCGAGCAAATCACCTTTCGGCGAAAGCAATGCATACATGGGTTGTGAGTTATTTTGAAAGGTTTCTGTTTGAAGCGTTGCCCATTTATTGCCCACGGTTTTGATCTCCTTTTTGCGTCCGTCGCTTGTGGTGTAAATGGTTTGCAGACTATCTGGCAACTCCACTTTTTCATCCACATACAAAGAACACATGATGTACTTGTCGGAAAGAATGTCATGAACCATCTTCTTCGGCCACACCGTATCTTCCATTTTACGACAGTTCACACACGCCCAACCAGTGAAGTCGATAAAGATGGGTTTGCCTTGCTCTTCCGCTGCCTTCATGGCCTCTGCCAAATCTTTATAGATATGAAACTCCTCTTCATACGGATACCATGAATACGATTTAGGCGGTGGAAATCCGCTTAGAAAATCAAAACGATTGAAGGCCGAGGGCGGTAAAACTCCGGGTATCAAACGCAGCGTAAGCAGAATAATAAGCGAGGTAAATCCAATCTTAAACTTCGACCAGTTTTTCGATCCTTGTCCGGGTTTAAAAGTGAACACCTTGAACATATAGAGCGCCCAAAGCACTCCTACAACAACCCACAACGCGAAGAATGTTTCGCGCTTGAGAATTCCCCATTGCTCGACAAGGTCGGCATTCGACAAAAATTTAATCGCCAACGCGACCTCCATAAAACCGAGCGACACTTTGAAGTCGTCCATCCAGCCACCGGCCTTCGGAAGTTTTTTGAGCAAACTAGGGAAGGCCGCAAATAGCGCAAATGGTCCGCCCAGTGCAATGCCGAATCCCATCATTGCGGCCGATACTTTCGCCGCGGGCATGGAAAGTTCAAGACCCAAGAAATTAACTACACCTTGAATGTCGGTGCTGTATATGCTGCCGATTACGGTACCCAATATGGGGCCCGTACACGAGAAAGAAACGATGGCCAGCGTGAGCGCCATGAAGAAAATACCAATGAAACCGCCGAGTTCCGATGCGCTGTCTACCTTGTTCGCAAGGCTGCTCGGAAGCGTGATTTCATAAAAGCCAAAAAACGAAATTGCAAACACCAGGAACACAACGAAGAAACCAATGTTCAACCATGTATTGGTTGCAATGGAATTGAGTACTTCCGGGTCAACGTTTTTCGATAAATGAAACGGCAACGACAAGAGAAAATAAATTAGGAAGATGAAAAACCCGTACATCGCTGCACGTTGTTTACCCTTGCCTTTTTCTGCACCCTTCGAGAAAAACGATACGGTAAGCGGAATCATGGGGAATACACAAGGCGTTAGCAATGCCAGCAATCCGCCGATAAGTCCAAAAAGGAAGATGGCCCACAAACCATAGCTTTCTTTTTCCTGGCCGCAATTATTCAGCGGATTATTGAGATCAACTCCCGGCATTTTAAAGAGGTCGCCATTTTGTGTGGAGGCTTCCTTATTGGCCAACGGATCATATTCTGCAGCAGTGAGCGTGGCAGGATCGAAGCGAACATGAATCGTTTGCGGTGGAAGGCAGCGCTCGTCGTTGCATTGCATAAAATCAATACTCGCCAAAATAGGCGAACGCGCAGAGCCGAGCGCCTTTACGTTGGTTGTGAACGAAACAGCGCCTTCATGATAATCAATATTCATCATGAAGTTTTTGTCGTAGGTGCGTTTCGGCTGCGGCTCAGTGACGGGCGCGCTCAAATCGTAGTCCACGCCTTTGACAAACGCAAACGATGTAGGAACAGGGCCTTCTGAGCTCTCCAGTTTTTGAGCATAGATGTGCCACCCCGCTTCTGTTGTTGCATTGAACGCAAGCGCATACTCCGTGTCGCTTATTTTCGAAATACCAAACGTCCATTGTACGTGGTTGTCCTTACCTCCATCGGCTGGGGTTGAGGTCTCTGAAGGGCTGTTTTCTGCAACAGCCTCCATTCCGGCAGGAGCTACCGTCAGTTCGAACAACTCGGGGTCCGGGAAAATGCAACGCTCTTCATTGCACGCCATGTATTCCACGACACCCGATACAGTAAATGGTTTCGTGCTCGTAGATTTTATTTTCTGCTTGAAAACGGCGGTCTTTTCGAAATAGTTGAGGTCCATTTCGAAGTTAGGGTCAAAGTGAGTAATGTATTTGCCCTCTTTGGTTTTTCCAACGAGCGTGAAGTCCTTGCTGTTGTTGACTTTCATGGATGTTGGTATAGGGCCGATGGCGTCCGGTTTGTCCGACACACTCAGCGCATACACATGCCACAAGTTGTCGATGATTGCAGATGCCGTTAACTCGTATTCCTGGTTTTCAAGCGCTTTGACAGAGAAACTCCATTTTACTGGCTGAAAAATCTGCGCATTCGTGAGGGTTGCAGAGCTAAAGACAATTGCGAAGAGGAACGCAATGCGTGTCGTGGTCACTAGATTCCGAATCATAAAGCCAAAAATAGTTGGAATGACTCAGACAAAAACACAAGAAATGTTGAAGAGTGGTGGAGAGGTTAGTTGGGAAACTCTATAGCACAGATGCAGTTTACGGGAATACTGATTCCCTTATCGAGCAGC
>JBJTRD010000472.1:0-2901 GCA_046075945.1 Flavobacteriales bacterium | reverse complement strand
TCCGCAATCCTACAACACGGTGAAGATGCCTGATCCGTTTTCCGATACTACATCTCTAACTGCCTCGCAGTGTGCTGCACTGTTTATGTCGATGGGCCGCGCAAGTTTGGACTCCACCCATGTCTTGGCCGATTTCTCGGGCTTCCGCGAGCATAAAGACAGTGTAGCGCACAGCGAAGGCTGTTATTCCCTTGCGCTCATGGATCTGCGCTTCAACGATTTTCATCCCGATGCCATGACCAACGGATGGATGTATCGTGAAAACGGAAATTTCTACCAAACAGCCGGGTGCACCTCTTCACCGTGTGCCGAGTATGAGTCGCTGGTGCTCTGGGTCGATGCTCCACACATCGCATCGAAAGTCTATCACTTCGTGTTGAGTGCTTCTTCGCTCGTTTCGAATTACGAGAGCGCCATCGATTCGATGTATATCGATTTCGATGATGGCTTCGGCTGGCGAGTATTGAACGCAGGTCAACACTACGAGATCGATTACACCGAAGGTGATCGCAATCGAAGCGTGCGCTTCAGGCTTCATCGTGCTGAAAATGCAACGAAGTATTCGACCTGCGTGTTGAAGAACGACGAAGAATACGATGTCTGCTCGAGTTCTCAGTTTCCACTGCCCGACTTACCGCCGTGGACGTCATCGGGCGACAATCCGTGGGATGTGGAAACAGAGGCTGATGGTGAAATGGTGATGGGCCGCGCCTATACATTGATAAGTCAGGATGGTGTTTTCGATAAGCCCTTCGTGTTTGTGGAAGGCATCGACTTCGGGCTCGATCGCGATGGACACGCAATCCATGACTGGCTTCGCCATGGCACATTTGGCTGGTGTGAATTCAGCAGCGGATTTCAGGACCCCGATGTGAACGACGATATTATCTACGGTTACGATGATCTGCATTTGATGCCACAACTCCTGCAGTCGATACGTGAAGAAGGTTATGACATCGTATTGATAGACTTCCACGATGGTGCCACATGGTTGCAACACAACTCAGCATTGGTTCAACATGTAATTCGTTTGTGCAACGAATACAAATCAGGACAAGAATCGAATGTTGTAGCAGGAGCCAGCATGGGCGGTGTCATTTCGCGACACGCCTTGCGCACCATGGAGTTGAACGGGGAGGAACACTGTACACGTTTGTGGATTTCGATGGATGCTCCACACGAAGGTGCGCACATACCGCTTGCCTTGCAGTATGCCATTCGTTTTAGTGCCGACCATGGAGAAGAGCAAGCGCAGCTATTTCGGGAACGCTACCTGCTACGTCCGGCCGCTCGTCAAATGCTCGATGCACAAGTATTTAACTCGACTGTGGATCATGATGCCTGGTATGGACCATTACGAGAAATGGGCTATCCGCAGAGCTGTCGCTCGCTGGCATTATCGAATGGCATGGGCAACGGCCAGGGATTGAATTATGCTTCTAATGAATTGATGGATTGGGAATGCAGCAATGGAGGACTAACACATTCCAAGTTTCTATTGCTGCCCGAAAATGGTGACCCGTTCAATTCGCTGAGTATTCCAGGATTTCCACTGGTCGCTCATTTCCGCGCGCCATTGGTTGGTTGGGAAGCTGCGGGCGATGAATTGTACACCTGGTTCGGATTTTTACTGTTGGGAGTAATCGATATGATCGATATCGATGAGGAGATTATTTACACACCGGCAGGAATTGCCAACCGCGATTATGCGCCCGGAGGTAAGCGCAACACCATCCAGACGTATGCGGCAGCAATCAATACAGGCCTTGCTCGAATGGAGGAAGCATTGGGTGATTTTGATTACTGTGCGGATGTCAGCCCCGACGATTACAACGCGAGTCATGCATTCGTGCTGACGCAAAGCGCTGTAGGCATCATTTCGGAAGATCCATATTTGAATGTCGCCGATTACTTGTGGGAACATCCCGACGAGAATTATTTCAATCGGGTGTGGTTCGCGCAAGGGCACAATGAAAATCACACGGAACTAACCGATGAGAATTTGGAGGTAGTTCTGGAAGAAGTGCTTGCACCTGAGCATACAGCTTTGGACACCGCACTTACAGTTGCAAGCGCTAATGGAGGAGTGTTCAATTATGGCCGGCCCGAGTTTCCGTATCTCAGCAATATTCACGTTCATGATGGTGGCCGCTTGCATGTGAACGCTATGATGAATACGCACTTCAACGAGGCGAATGATTACCTAAGCCAGGATTTTCATTTCGAAGCAACCACAATGGACTGCACGCCTATAATTATTCGTGTAGATGAAGATGGTGAGTTGCAAGTAGGCGATGCTTTGGAGGAATATCGAACAGGACAAATCACCATTGGTCGTGATAGTCGATTGATTATTGGTTCAAACGGAAAGCTCACTATTCATCCGGGTAGCACTGTCATTATTCAAGAAGGAGGTGCGCTGGAAGTATTACCGGGAGGAACAATTGAATGTATGAGCGGAACCATCAGCATTCGTGCAGGAGGAAGTTGCGACTTTCAAGGAATGTCGAATCAAAACTATGAGCACATCATCGCACTGTCGGGGCACGATGCACGCTGGTTGTTTGATGGCGGCCAACTTCACATTGCGGAAAACACAACGGTATCCAATAGTTTGAATGTTTCGGAAACGGGCTATCTCGAAGTGAATGTCGGAACAGAAAACATGCTGCATATGGAGGAAAATGCTAAGCTGCATTTATGTGGAGCCGGATATGACGATGAGATACTTCGAATCCTTCACGGAGCCCATCTTCAGAACGCCAACTGGATGCTGGGCACTATTCAGCTCAGCAACGGTAGGGTTGACCTAACTCACAATGGAGCCATCTACACCGATGCAAGACTGGAAGCTGAGAATGTATGGTTCTATGCAAGTGACCAATGGGAGGCCGACGGAAG
>JBJTRD010000471.1:0-6687 GCA_046075945.1 Flavobacteriales bacterium | reverse complement strand
ACAGCAGTTGTATATACCGGCCCCGGAATGTTTTATCCGTCGTTGACAATTACTTCGGAGTTTGGATGTGTTGCATCTGATACGCTGTCAACGCCGATAATTATACGAAACTTCCCAGAAGTTGACTTCACCTGGAGCCCGCAGCCGGTGGATATTCTAAACCGAGAGGTACAATTCCAGAATTTAACAGCGGGTGCAGATTCTTTTTATTGGAATTTTTATAATGCCGGCGAAAGCCAACTGGCCAATCCGATATGGACGTTTCCTGACATAGAGTCGACCGATCCCTATCGAGTCTGTTTGACTGCAGGAAACGAATATGGATGTTTGGACACCTTGTGTCAGGAGGTGTTCGTTGAGAATTTATTGCAGGTATTTGTACCCAACACATTTACACCGGACGGCGATGGACTCAATGATGTGTTTTTACCGGTTGTGAATGGTGAGCTCGATGGCAGTTACCGTTTCTGGGTGTTTGATCGCTGGGGCGAAATAGTCTTTTATACAGAGGAGGTAGGCAAGGCGTGGACCGGTGGTTTTGATGGAGGCTCTTATTACGTTCAGGATGGTTATTACCTATGGAAAATAGAAGTGGATTCTCTGCAAACCGGTAAACCCAAGTCATTTGAAGGCAACGTATTCATTTTGCGCTAGCCTTTTTTCTCTATTTAAAACCCGAGGCAACTTTTAGTTTCAATTCTTTATCATCACCACGGAAAGTGCAATGACCGATCGCGAGCTGGTAGAGCAGTGTTTAAGAGGAAGTCGGTCGGCGCATCAAGTTCTTTGGAAGCGCTATTCTGCGGGTATGTATGCGGTGTGCAGGCGGTATTTTGATCGAGACGAAGACGCGCGTGATGCTTTGCAGGAGGGCTTTATTCGGGTGTTCAATTACCTGAATCAATGGAATGAGCAAGGGCCGCTTGGTGCCTGGATAAGAAGGGTGATGGTGAACAACGCGCTGAACATGATTAAATCGGATGGTCGACGCGGTATGCATCAGCCCATTGATTCAAGTGAGGAACTGATAAACTGGGATGGCGGCGCTTTGATGCAGTTGCAAGCTGAAGATTTAATAAAGCTCGTACAAGCGATGCCCGAGGGCTATCGCACGGTGTTTAACCTGTTTGCGGTGGAGGGTTATTCGCACCAGGAGATTGCAGCGATGCTCGATATAACGGAAAGTACATCTAAAACACAATACCACAAGGCCAAGGGCTGGTTGAGAGCGCGATTGGAGCGCACATAAACCATGGAAGATAAAATAAAGGAAATAGTAAGTCAGAAACTTGGAGGCCATACCAGCACGCCTCCGGATGCATGCTGGGAGCATGTTTCGTCGCGAATTTCGGTTCAAGCGAAGGGATGGGCCACTCAAACGAAATGGCTTGTAGCCGCGGGTGCTGCAGTGGCGGCAGCCTCTGTCGGAGTTATTCTATTCATTCAGCAAACCAATGAAACGCAACCCCGAACACAGCGTTCGGAAGAACCGCAGTTGGAACAGGTTGGTCAGCAAGAGACACCGCTGTTTTCAGCTGATTCATTAAATATTTCGTTGAAGAATTCGACAGAAAATGGCTTGGAAGAAGAGTCGGCAGCGCAGCCCACAGTGCCTGTGGTTTTGATGGATGGCCTTGCAACTGCAACAGAGCCAAGCGATGAACGCTCGCCATCAACACAACCTATTGATGTAACGCGGCCCTCACCAACTGTCCCATCGTCCAATCAATCGGCCGTTTCCGTGGTGAATGAAGTGGAGGAGGTTCAGTCGTTACCATTAACGATGACTGCCGTGAATGCGTCGGAAATGCTTTTCTTTTTTATTCCTTCCGAAACAGACGCATCTGAATATCGGTGGGAGTTTGGCGATGGTAATACGTCGAATGAAATGAGTCCTGAGCACATGTATGATGCGCCCGGGATTTATGAGGTAAAGCTCAAGGTGAAGAAGAATGGTGTTGAGAATGGCGTGCAAAAACAAGTTGAGTGTTTGCCCGCTTCTATATTGGTGGTGCCTACCATTTTCACGCCCAATGGCGATGGTAAGAATGATTTCTTCGACCCGAACGAACTGTCGAAGTACGTGCAAATACTTGCAATACAAATTTCGGATGATGCGGGCAGATTGGTTTACCGGTCGATGACTGATTCCCCCTGGAATGGCCTTACAATGGAGGGTGTGGCCGCTCCTGAAGGTAACTACCTGTATGAAATCCGTGGCGAAGATCTTCGACAACGGGCAGTGGAAAAGAGAGGTTTCGTGTTTCTGCAGCGCTGAGACACCGATTATATTTGCGAACCAAAGATTTTTAAGCCAAAAGAACGAATTGACTTTACCAATCCAAGTTATGAGAAAATATTTACTACTCGGGCTATTTGCGTGGATGATGACCAGCGGTTTGATAGCGCAGGAGCACTATTACACAGCACCCTTCAACGCGCGCTATTCCCCGAAGATGACAGAGGAAGAATTGTACAGCAAGACTTTTCTTCAGAAGATGTCGAAGCAAGACTGGGTCCGATTCACCAAGGATCCACGATTCGATGCCAATCGTGTGGCGCAATTGAAGACAAACTGGAAGCGCGAAAGCGAGATGGCCCTGGCCCAGCAAAAGACCAGTCAAACTTCGGGCGAGTCGAACTGCTATTGGATTGAGCCAACGGCGCAGTACACGCATCCCAACACCATTCAGTGGCCCGGAAGCCCCGGTAACAGCACCGACAACTACAGCGCGCCTATCAACCTCGGCTGGAATTTTAATTTTTTCGGAACGAACTATAACCAGGTGGTGCTCACAACGAAGGGTACGATCGTTCTTGGCAATACCGGGTATATCGACTTTACTCCTTCTGCATTCCCTGATCCGCTCGGCACAGAAACGAACCAGCAATACAATCACATCTCGGGATTCTGGTCTGATTTCGATTTTGCGGCGAGCGGCGACCTGTATTATTTGCTGACGCCCGAGGCTCTATACATCAACTATGTAAACGTGGGTTACTGGCCGAATTTCGGTGATAAGACCAACACATTCCAGATGATCATAACTCCGGATGGTAGCAATGTGATTGGCGGTGGAAACAACGTACAGTTCGTATATCTCGACATGCAGTTCGCCAATAGCCAAATCAGTGGTGCAACAGGAGGTTGTGATGCCAACAACAACTTTGCGATTGTAGGAGCTGACCGCTCATCGGGAACACAGCATTACGCATTCGGTCGATTCAATTTGTGTAATTCAACAGCGTGGGATGGTCCTTATGGTGTGCAACAAGCAAACGAAGATGGCGTTGATTGGCTCGATGGCCGCGTTATCGAATTCAACACCAGTGTTTCGAATTTCGTTGTGAACCAGCCGCCAATTCCGGTAGGAGAGGCCTGCGACACCATCACGATGTGCGTTGGAGAAACGTTCGATTTCAACTTGGCATTTACAAGCCCGGAGGCTACTCAATCTACAAGCATTACTTACACACAGAGCAGCAGCGGATTTAGCGCAACATCAACAAGTGGAAACGCAGCGGTGCTCAATAACGCGGCGTTCACCGCAAGCGCAGCAAATGTGGGTACCAATACGGTAACAATAACGGCTACAGACAATGGAATTCCCGCGGCAAGTACAGTAAAGACCTACACATTTATAGTGGAAGACATTGTGCCACCACCGATTCAGATTTCCGGCCTTCTCAGCATTTGCGCGGGGCAGGTCACGGAGTTGACCGCTACGGATGGATTCGATGCATATTCGTGGAGCAATGGTTCCACGGGAACTACAACAGAAGTGACTCAACCGGGAACCATCACAGTGGTGGGCAGTTATGGATTTTGTTCGGCAGAAGCATCTGTAGTCGTGGACGTTACACCCTACTTCATTCCTCAGCTTGTAGGTGGTAATATTCCTATTGAAATATGTCCGGGCATCGACACTGTCGTGTGTGTGTTGGGCGACTATGCCAGCTATCAATGGCAGATATCACCCGGCTATGATGGTGAATTCGTGGAGGGCACGCCGCTCGATGAGGCCTGTGCACAGGTAACCGGCAATGTGAATGGTAATTACGAGATTCTCGTAACCGACGAACAAGGCTGCCAGGGCTTCAACATCAAACTCGTTACTACTTCGCCTTCTACGCCCTGCGCAACGAACGACGACAACAATGGTATTCGATGCGACGGACTTCAAGAGCTTGATTTCTGTGGTTATTCAGTGCCTCCGGAAGACAATCTCATCATCTACGCACTTAGTACGAATCAGAACGGATGGCAGGGATCTTTTATCAATATCTATGTGTACCCTGCCGATGGAGGCCCCATGGAAGAGTATTTCCTCACCTCGTTTGGCGCCCTTACGCTGTATGATGACATTATGATTGGTGCCGGCGACAGCGTGTCGATTGAATATTTCGCCAATGGAAATAACTTTCAGGGCAATTCATTGTGGGTAATCAACTGCGGTCAGAATTCACCGACCATTATTCCGGCACCTTTGACAACCGGCACGATTTGGTCCGGTGCTTCTACCTGTGTTGCATCCGAGCTGGACGGAACCTGGTCGGTTACAGGCCCGGGTGGCTGGGCTTTTTCGGACCCCTCGCAGATGACTACCACATGGACGCCAACACAGTACGGAACCTATGAGTTGTGTTTTAGCAATGCCAACTGTGCCTATGATTATTGCTACAACGTGGAGTACGCGCAAGCACCGAGCATCAGTATTGCACCCGGTCTTCCGATTGCATTGTGCGATGTAGAGACGGCCACTCAAACTGCTGTAGTTACCGATCCTTCGGGCAATGGAACTGTTTCCTGGACAGGACCAGGCATTACACCATCGGCCGATGGATTGACGGTGACCGTTGGTCCGTATAGCAACTATACCAACGCTACGATTACTGCCAACATTACCAACGCATGTGGAACCTACAGCGATACGTTCAATGTAACTTATCAGCCGGATGTACCTGAGCCATCGTTGCAAGATTTGCCCCTTTGCCAGAATGGAAGCGTAACACTCGACCCAATTCCTTCTTCGCAGGATAACCCTGCACTGCAATATGACTGGAATCCGGGCAATAACACAGGTTCTACCTTGAACGTTACAACACCCGGAGTGTACTCGGTTACAGTTTCGAATGACTGTGAC
Organism: Flavobacteriales bacterium; assembly: GCA_046075945.1. Lineage (GTDB taxonomy): Bacteria > Bacteroidota > Bacteroidia > Flavobacteriales_D > Sanyastnellaceae > JAIBBG01. Next base: position 1,543 of record JBJTRD010000471.1, on the reverse strand, counting down.
CAGTCGAACCCCGCCAGTGCAACTGTAACGGGCGTTGTTGCGGCTACCGTTACTTCTGCACCTCCGACTTCAATTCTGGAGTGTGATGATGACGCAGTAACCCTTACTGTGCAATATGCAAATGCGGCGGCTTACAGTGCTTCATGGCAAGGCCCTGTCAACTCACAAACTTCAACCGTGATTGCCGATGAAGACGGCCAGTATTGCTACACCGTTACCGATAATATTGGTTGTAACACACAAACTACAGGCTGTGTAGATATTGACATTTCAGGCGCACCTGTAACCTCATCGGGCAGCCCCGATTTGCTTGCATTGTGCCCAAGTGAATGTAAGAGCCTCGAAGTAATTTCTACTGCTGAAAATGCTACCATCACATGGTCAACGAACTGCAACGACTTTAATATTGGCACTACAGGCGCTGCGTTGAGTTATTGTGCTGACAATGTTCCGCTCAGCTGTTTGGGAGAGGTGGTGACCTTGTCGGCCACCATTACGAATGGTTGCGGTTCAGATGTAGCTACCTGGCAGATTCAGTCGAATGCCTGTGCAGTGAAGATACCAAACATATTTACACCGAATGGCGGTCAAGGAAACGACAGCTTTGAAATTGAAGGTCTCGAAAAATATAATGGGGCTGATTTGAAAGTGTACAATCGCTGGGGCCAGCTCGTTTATGAAAGCGACAACTACAAGAACGATTGGAGAGCCACCGATTTAACAGAGGGAACATACTGGTATGTTCTTATACTTCCTTATGGCATAAAAACGGAATACAAAGGCACCGTTGAACTGTTGAGATAAAATAGTTTATTCCAATTTCCTATAAAAAGGGCTGCGCGCAATCGCAGCCTTTTTCTTTTTCTACCTTCGCTGCGATGAGCAAAGTAAAAACAGCTTTTTTCTGTCAGCACTGTGGCAACCAGTCGCCCAAGTGGTTGGGTAAATGCCCTGCATGCGGCGAATGGAATTCCTACGTCGAAGAGATTATACAAAAACAAGAAACAGCAACTCCGGGTGTGCGCGCCACACAGAAGGTGAGCAAGCCTCGACCTATCCATGATCTGGAATCGGCACAGTTGCCTCGTTTTCCTATTATCGATCAGGAATTGAATCGTGTGCTGGGTGGAGGCCTTGTACCGGGAAGCCTTATTCTGTTTGGTGGCGAGCCCGGTATAGGCAAGAGCACACTGATGTTGCAACTCGCGTTGAAGCAATTGAATCTTTCCGTGCTGTATGTAAGTGGTGAAGAAAGTGAAGAGCAGATTCGCATGCGCGCTGAGCGTCTTGGGCTAGACAATCCGCGCTGCCTGGTATTGATGGAAACATCGGTCGAGAATATTCTGATGCATGCTCAAGAGATTAAACCCGACGTACTTATTATTGACTCCATTCAAACGTTGTCGTCGCAGGCGATTGAAAGTTCTCCGGGCAGCGTGTCGCAGGTGCGCGAGTGTGCAACACGCATGATGAAGTTTTCGAAAGAAAGCAACACGGTGGTTTTTCTCATTGGTCATATTACGAAGGAAGGGACGCTGGCAGG
>JBJTRD010000470.1:0-3021 GCA_046075945.1 Flavobacteriales bacterium | reverse complement strand
CAAGCCTTTCGAGCATGTCAAAAATTTTCCTGCGCAGATCAACCAACAATCCCCCCAAGATCTGCTTGTAGAATACTGTTTCCGCCAATCGGCTTCGTGTGGTTACGTTATCAATATTCTTAATAAAAATCACATCAGCATCGAGCTGCTGCAAATTCTGAATGAGCGCCCCATGGCCGCTTGGGCGAAATACAAGTCGGCCGTCTTTATCTCGGAAAGGCTCGTTGGCAGGGGTTAAGGCCAATGTATCGGTCGAAGGTTGCTGCGAACTATAGGTCAACTCCACATGATCGTACTCAAACTGCTTAAGCTTCGATTCAAAATAAAGCTGAACCTTTTCCTGATGCTGCGGAGCCAGTGTAAAATGAATGCGGCATCGGCCATCGCTTTGCCTTCCGTAGGCAATTGCTTCATATAAATGCTCATCGAAAGCAGTGCATAGCTCATCATCGTATCGATGAAAAATGACCAACCCCTTCAGCTGATCATCGTAGTGAAGTCCCTCTTTACCTAGAATGAAATCAAAGATGCGGTGCCAGTCGCTGGCATTTCGCAGTTCATCCAAATTCAATCCGCGCATGCTCATTTGCATTTCAAGCATCGCACGAAACGGAAATCGATCAAACCCAAGTATGAATTCTTCTGTCAGATCCGATATACTCTCCGGTGCATAATTGTATAAGTGCTTGAACATTCTGCTTGCTGCACCCGATGACGGAACCATTTTCTGAATGGACAATCTGGGGCGAGCCAGCTCAAAAATTTGCTGATAGGAAATACAATCGGATGCACTCAACATTAGAATCCCATCGCCTACTGTGCAAGGTCGCTCGAGGCGCGCCGGATGCGTGTCGTTCACAAATTGATGGATTTGATCCAACACAGATTTCACGCTCATACCGCGCTGTGCGAGTATCTTCTCATCTTCAGCATTAAACGACATACAATTGTTTTACGCGAAGATAGAAGGACTACGCAGCTATAAAAAGAAAACCGCCAGGCTCAAATCCGAAGATTCTCACCATGGCGGCCCTCCACCCTATTCGTTTAATATTTCTCGTTATGCTGCCGGACGCTGGATGGCTTGCATCAACTGGTCGTAGACAACTTGACAATTCCTTTTAACCCTGGCGACTAATGTGGGCAGCCCATCCAGGTTGCGCATGTACTTGGCGTCTTGTTCTATCTGGATTATATCCTCTTCCATATCCTTTATGCCGAGCATGGCCACTGAACTCTTGGCCTTGTGGGCAAGTGCATGAAGCGACAGTGGTTCATTCTTGCGAACACATTCCTCCATTTCATTCACGTAGTTGGGCATCTGCTGCAAAAACAGCGCTATGATATTGTTGACCATTTCACGATTACCTTGAAAAACCTGATTCAAGTAAGAGAGGTCGTAGCGGATTGCAGTATTCATTTCCATTTTCGTAATTGTTTAGGATATGTGCTTTGTACCCCGGCTACAGATAAAAGGTTACAGTTTGGTCAAAAAAAAATCATTTTTCCGAATTTTCCTTGAATTCATTGAGATTCAACCATGCACATTTATCTTGCGCACATGAAGAAAGTGCTTGTAACCGGGGGAGCCGGCTATATCGGTTCTCATACGGTCGTTGAGCTTCTCAACCACGGATACATCCCGGTCATCGTAGATAATTTCTCCAACAGCGATGAGCGCGTTCTGAGTGGACTTGAAGAAATTCTTGGCTTCAAGCCGGTGCTTTATCATTGCGATTGTACAAACAGCGAAGAATTCAGGAAGGTATTTGAGGCCGAGACACCGGACGCCGTTATTCATTTTGCGGCGTTCAAGGCGGTGGGTGAATCAACCGAACAACCGGTTCGCTACTATCGAAATAATATCGACTCCCTCCTGAACGTGCTCGACCTCATGCACGAATTCGATGTGCGCGATTTAGTATTCAGCAGCAGTTGCACAGTATACGGCCAACCCGATGAGCTGCCCGTAAGCGAACGTTCGCCTCAAAAGGAAGCCCCATCCCCTTACGGATACTCTAAACAAGTGAGCGAACGAATTATTAAAGACTATTGTGCTACCGGCAAAAACATCCGTTGCGCTCTTCTCCGTTATTTCAATCCGATAGGTGCCCACCCATCCGGACTTATTGGAGAACTACCTTATGGCACTCCTAATAATCTCGTTCCTTACATCACCCAAACTGCTGCAGGCATTCGTGAGAAGCTTACCATCCATGGCAACGACTACTCAACATCGGATGGGACATGTATTCGCGACTATATACACGTATGCGATCTGGCAGGCGCTCATGTAAAAGCCCTTGCCTGGCTCGACACACAAACACAAACATGCGAAGCTTTTAATCTGGGACAAGGACAGGGAAACAGTGTTAAAGAAGTGGTCGACACATTTGTCAGAGTAAATAATATGCCCGTTCAAGTTGTGATTGGTCCCAGGAGACCAGGCGATGTAGAACAAGTATGGGCCGATGTCTCAAAAGCTCTCCATCAGTTAAACTGGAAAACGGATCGGACGTTGGCCGATGCTTTAAAAGATGCCTGGCGCTGGCAGCGCAACTTAGCAAACCCTCATTAGATCATTACTGTCTGCGAGATCACGATCCAATTCACAACCGCACCCAAACAGAAACCGGCGTATACCTGCCCATGTGTATGCGCATCGAGGTAGAGCCGCGAGTACCCTGTGACTCCTGCCATTAGCAGTGAAAGAGCCGGATAGAGCGTATCCAGATTGGGGTGAATTACGTTTAGCGCCAGGAGTGTTCCGAATACTCCGCCCTGCGCCAGCATGTGCACCGAAATTTTCCAGATGCTATTGATGCTTAAGCTGATGATGAGCGAAACAATGACCGAGAGAAAAAAGCTAAATACAGTATCCGGTAAATACGGGCCCTTCCATCGAAGCATGATATACGAAAGCACGTAGTAAAAAATCACCAGCATGTAGGGGCCGAAGCGTTCCTTACGATTGCGGAGCTCAATACTGCTCAACATACCGTATTTAATCATGATGAGCAT
>JBJTRD010000469.1:0-5290 GCA_046075945.1 Flavobacteriales bacterium | reverse complement strand
GCGAGGCGATTAAAAAGACACGCGAACGCCGCCCCGATTTGTTAGATTCGTCCGATCATGTTTGAGAGTAGAAAACAGAAAGTCATAACAGGACGTGCGTTCGTTGCGCGCCAACTTCGTTTTAGTTTATATTCCTTTCTGATGGTTGCATTTAGTTTGTTGCTCGGTGTAATTGGGTATATGGCAACGGCTGATTTGTCCTTTATCGACGCGCTTCTGAACGCTAGTATGATCCTTACCGGTATGGGCCTTGTAACTGCCATGACGACCGATTCCGCTAAGCTGTTTGCATCATTTTACGCATTGTACAGCGGTATTGCATTTCTTACTATCATTGGGTTGTTTGTGGCTCCTACAGCGCATCGATTCATGCACAAGCATCATCTCGACGACTAACCAATGAACCACATTCCACTCGCCGAACGTTTCCGTCCTTCTTCACTCGATGACTACTTCGGGCAGGAGCACCTCGTAGGGCCGAATGCTGTTTTGCGAAAGGCCATTGAGAGTGGCAATATTCCCAGCATGCTTTTTTGGGGACCGCCCGGCGTAGGTAAAACCACACTGGCGCACATCATTTCACAAACACTCAAGCGACCGTTTTACACACTCAGCGCTATCAACAGCGGCGTGAAGGACGTGCGCGAAGTTATTGAGCGCGTCCAAGGACAAGGCATGTTTTCGCGCGGAGCAGTATTGTTCATTGATGAGATTCATCGCTTCTCCAAGTCTCAGCAAGATTCGTTGTTGGGCGCAGTAGAGAAAGGCATTGTCACTCTCATAGGTGCTACTACCGAAAACCCGAGCTTCGAAGTCATCAGCGCCTTGCTCTCGCGCTGCCAGGTATACGTGATGAAGCACCTCGAGCGCAGCGTTCTGGAGAAGCTTGTGTTGAAAGCCCTCGCTACCGATGCCGATCTACTGAAGAAGCAAATTCGCGTCGAGGAGTTTGAAGCGCTGCTTCGCATGAGCGGCGGTGATGCGCGCAAGCTTTTGAATGTATTGGAGCTTGTAGTTTCTCAACTGGGCGAGGGAGAATCGATCATCAATGAACGTGTAGCTGAAATCGTACAGCAGAATCCTGCGATGTACGATAAGTCGGGCGAGATGCACTACGACATCATCTCCGCTTTTATCAAGAGCATTCGCGGAAGTGATCCGCAAGCAGCTGTCTATTATTTAGCGCGCATGGTGGAAGGAGGAGAGGACCCGAAATTCATTGCGCGGCGAATGCTCATACTCGCATCGGAAGATATCGGATTGGCCAATGCCAACGCGCTATTGATGGCAGATGCCACGTTTCGCGCGGTGGAGAATATTGGCTGGCCCGAGAGCCGAATAATACTGAGTCAGTGTACTATCTACCTGGCTACATCTCCAAAGAGTAACAGCGCCTATATGGCCATCGATGCCGCCATAGCGGAGGTGCGCAACAGCGGCGATCTGAGCATTCCGCTGCACATTCGCAATGCACCCACCAAGCTCATGAAAGAGTTGGGCTATGGCGAGGAATACAAATACGCACACAGTTACGAGGGCAATTTTGTGTATCAGCAATTCTTGCCGGAGTCGCTTGCCGATGTCAAATTTTACGAACCCGGAAGCAATGCGAAGGAAGCACAGATTCGCGAGTGGCTGATGGCGAGGTGGGGGAAGTGAAGTGCGAGGTGCGAGGAAATTAGAAGGTATCAAGTTCTAGCTTAAAGACGCTTTCTTTTAAAGGCCCGCATTGAAAATTCAACACGGGCTTTTTTATTTCACCCCTCATCCCTAACACCTCGTACCTCGCACCTGGCACCTCACTCCTAATTCCTTATCTTCGCCGCTATGTCTGGATCTGCTAAAGAAGACAGTGCCGAAAAGGCAATTGCGCTCATTAAGTCGCAGGCACAAAGCCGCGATGCTCAATCGATGGTGCATGCGCTTGTAAATGGCAATCGCGCAGCGCTAGCACAAGCAATTACATGCATCGAAAGTGGTCCGGAGAATGTCGCAGATGAAATCGTTCGGTTGTGTTTGCCACATTCGGGAAAGTCGATACGCATGGGCATTACGGGGGTACCCGGTGTGGGCAAAAGCACCTTCATTGATGCATTCGGAATGGCGCTTCTCGAAGCGGGTAAAAGGGTGGCTGTGCTGGCCGTTGATCCGAGCAGCCCTATAAGCAAGGGAAGCATACTGGGCGATAAAACACGCATGGAGCGACTGGCTGCCGATAGCAGAGCATTTATTCGCCCGTCACCTTCGAGTGATACCCTTGGCGGTGTGGCGCGTAAAACGCGTGAAACAATCTTATTGTGCGAAGCGGCCGGTTACAATACCATACTCGTTGAAACAGTTGGAGTAGGGCAGAGTGAGACTGCCGTGCACGCTATGACAGATTTCTTTGTCCTTCTCATGCTTGCAGGTGCGGGAGATCAATTGCAGGGTATCAAACGTGGTATCATGGAAATGTGCGATGCCATGATTATCACGAAGGCCGATGGAAACAATACGACCAACGCCACCCGAGCAAAAGCGGAATACGCTTCGGCACTTCATTTATTTCCCGCTCGCGACGATGGCTGGTTTCCGCCGGTGTTGACCACCTCTGCAATCGAAGGAAAAGGTCTTGATGATGCAATGAATACATTGAACGAATTCATTCAATGGATGCAGCAACGCGGACTGCTGGAAGAACGCCGCAAGAAACAGAACCTCTCCTGGATGCATGAAACCCTGCGCGCAGGAATCATCGATCGTTTCTATCAAAATGTTTCTGCCATGGAACAAGTAAAAAAAATGGAAGCAGACGTTGCTTCAGGCAAACTCTCGCCCTTTCAGGCCGCTAGTGAACTCTTGAAAATGATGCGTTGATTATCTCGACAGAAGGAAGTTGACAACGGCCGATTCCATGCGGGCTTCGGCAATGGTGTAGTCTTGTCGCTCAAATGTTTTTCCCGTTACTTGCTCAAACAATTCAATGTAACGCGCCGAAATCTGCAGTATCCATTCATCCGACATATCCGGAACCGTTTGGCCTTCTTTACCCATGAAGTCGTTTGCGATGAGCCATTCGCGGACAAACTCTTTACTCAACTGTCTCTGTTGTTCACCGCGGGCCTGGCGTTCTGCATATCCGTCGGCATAGAAATAGCGTGATGAATCGGGCGTATGGATTTCATCCATCAACAGAATTTCATGACCACGTTTTCCAAACTCGTACTTTGTGTCAACGAGTATTAATCCTTGTTTCGCAGCAATCTCAGTTCCTCGTGCGAATAGTTGACGAGTATAATATTCGAGCTGTGCGTATTCATGCTCCGAAACGATACTCTGCGCAATGATTTGCTCGCGGGAAATATCTTCATCGTGGCCCTCACTTGCTTTTGTAGTTGGAGTGATGATGGGCTCCGGCAATCGATCGTGTTCTTTCAACCCTTCGGGCAATTTCACCCCGCATAATTCGCGCAGGCCGCTCTTGTAGGTGCGCCATGCATGGCCGGTGAGATAACCTCGTATGACCATCTCTACTTTGAACGGCTCGCACCGATATCCGATGGTGATGTTGGGATCGGGACTAGCCAATTGCAGTTGGGCACCACATCGGCCGTGGCCTCCAGCATATGGGCTGCTATTTGATTCAGCACTTGACCTTTGAAAGGAATTGCCCGCGGCAACACTACATCAAACGCCGAAATACGATCACTGGCTATCATGACCAAAAGGTCTTCACCAATGCTATACACATCTCTCACCTTGCCCTTGTAGAAGGCTTTTTGATTCGGAAAATGAAAATGTGTTTCGCTGATTGACATGTTTGGTTGAAAGTTGAAAGTTAAAGGTTGAAAGTTGCGATCTACCCAAAACCTACCACATATAATCTATTACTTCGTATTCAGTTCCCAGTCCTCAGTGCCCAGTACCCATTAACGCGGCATCCCTCCCTTCATCCCTTTCATCTGTTGCATCATCTGCGCCATCTGGGTTTTGTTGGTCATCATCTTCATCATTTGCTTGGTTTGGTCGAACTGCTTGATGAGGCGATTGACCTCATCGAGTGAACGGCCCGATCCCTTTGCTATACGCGTTTTGCGAGAGGGGTTGAGCAGAGCAGGGTTGCTTCGTTCTTTCGGTGTCATACTTTGAATAATGGCTTCGATGTATTTGAAGGCATCCTCATTAATCTCGACATCCTTCATGGCTTTGCCCACACCCGGTATCATTCCCAACAAATCTTTCATCGATCCCATTTTGCGGATTTGACTGATTTGCTCTACGAAGTCGTTAAAATCGAACTGATCTTTTTTGATTCGCTTCTCCAGACGCTTGGCTTGTTCCTCGTCGAATTGTTCCTGCGCCCGTTCTACCAGCGACACCACGTCGCCCATGCCGAGAATACGGCTGGCCATGCGCTCGGGGTAGAACACATCGAGTGCATCCATCTTTTCGCCGGTACCTACGAACTTGATGGGCTTATTTACTTCACTCTTAATTGACAAAGCCGCACCGCCGCGGGTATCTCCATCGAGCTTGGTAAGAACAACACCATCGAAGTTTAGCCGCTCGTTGAAAGCGCGTGCCGTATTGACGGCATCTTGTCCCGTCATAGAGTCGACCACAAACAGGATTTCACTTGGCTTCAGCGCTTCCTTCACATCCTGAATCTCCGTCATCATTTGTTCGTCGATGGCAAGGCGCCCTGCCGTATCGACAATCATCACATTGAAACCGTTTTGCTTCGCATAATTCAATGCGTTGGTAGCAATAGAAACGGCATTCTTGTTTTCGCGTTCTGAAAATACTTCCACACCAATGCTTTCGCCCACCACATGCAGCTGGTCTATCGCTGCAGGGCGATAGATATCACACGCAACCAACAAGGGCTTTTTACCTTTCTTCGTTTTCAGGAAATTGGCGAGCTTACCGGAGAAGGTCGTCTTACCCGAGCCTTGCAATCCACTCATCAGAATGATGCCCGGATTACCCTGGTAGTCGATGTCGGTAGCAGTGCCTCCCATCAATTCCTTCAGCTCGTCGTGCGTAATTTTAACGAGAAGTTCTCCGGGTTTTACAGCCGTGAGCACTTGCTGCCCCATGGCCTTTTCCTTCACACGCTCGGTGAATTCTTTGGCGGTCTTGTAATTGACGTCCGCGTCGAGCAGGGCCCTGCGAACTTCTTTTAGCGTTTCGGCTACGTTGATTTCGGTGATTTTTCCTTCACCTTTCAGAATCTTAAACGCCCGGTCGAATTTGTCGGTTAAATTTTCAAACATGCTCGAAAAATAGAGGCGCAAAGATAGGGTCAACT
>JBJTRD010000468.1:0-2986 GCA_046075945.1 Flavobacteriales bacterium | reverse complement strand
CAAACGATCAGCAAATAAACCAAAGGCGCGTGTATCATCGGAGTCATCCAAATCGAACAGGAAAAACAAACCTGCTTCGGGTGAGGAGCGCACTGAAATTACCCTTACAGGAAATCATGAGGTGCTCGTAAGTGATAATCGTATCAAATACATCATCGCGCGTGAGGGCGATACGCGCGAGTCGATTGCCCGCGAAATCGATTTGAACGTATTTATTTTAAACCGATTCAATGACTTCGATCGAGCCATGGAGTTGAAGCCCGGCGATATTGTTTACCTGCAGCCCAAGCGAAACCAGACTAGAAATGCTGAATATGTGGCAACAGAGGGTGATTCCTGGTTTTCAATCTCACAAAAGAACGGCATAAAGCTGAAGCGACTTTGCAAGCTGAATAGCACCACACCCGACAAACCGGTTGCAACCGGTACACGAATTATTCTGAAAAAATAGACATAAAAAAAGTCAACCCAACGGTTGACTTTTTTGTTGCCCGACCTGGATTCGAACCAAGACAAACTGAACCAAAATCAGTTGTACTGCCATTATACTATCGGGCAAGAACACTTTTGTTCAAAGCGGTGGCAAATTTAATACGTGTTTTCGGATAAACAAGCACTTGCGTTTACTTTGTAGAAACAATTTTTAGGCGTGAAAATTCTTGCACATTACATCAACGGAACCCTTGCAGAGCCTGCAAGTGGTGGTTATATAGATAATATTGATCCTTCAACAGGCCAGTGCTACGCTAAAATACCGGCTGGTAATAAGGAGGATGTGCAAGCAGCTGTTGACGCTGCTGAACGCGCATTTCCCGCGTGGGCCGCTATGCCTGCGGCTGAGCGTTCGCGGATTCTGGTGCGCTTGGCCGATCTCGTGCACGAGCATCGCGATATGCTGGCAGAAGCCGAGTGTGTAGATAATGGAAAACCACGAACACTGGCTGCACAGATGGACATTCCGCGGGCGGAGGATAACATTCGTTTTTTTGCAACCGCAATTCTTCACTGGAATTCCGAAGCGCACATCATGGAGGAACGCGCTATCAATTATACCAACCGAAAACCCATTGGTGTGGTGGGTTGCATTTCTCCCTGGAACCTGCCTTTGTATCTCTTTACCTGGAAAATTGCACCTGCATTGGCTATTGGTAATTGTGTAGTGGCTAAGCCCAGTGAGATTACTCCCATGACGGCATTTCTGTTTTCGAAGTTGTGCATGGAGGCGGGCTTACCTGCCGGAGTGCTCAACATCGTGCACGGATTGGGCGCTGAGGCCGGCGATGCCATTGTGAATCATCCGCGCATCAAAGCAATTTCCTTTACCGGAGGCACCGCAACAGGTGCTCGCATAGCCGCCGCTGCCGCACCGAAGTTCAAGAAGCTATCGCTCGAGTTGGGAGGAAAAAATCCGACCATCGTATTTGCCGATTGTGATTACGAAAAAATGCTGCGCACAACCTTGCGCGCTGCTTTCGCCAATCAAGGACAGATCTGTTTATGCGGCTCGCGCATATTGGTGCAGGATGCAATCTATGACCGCTTCGTAACTGATTTTACAGCAAAAGTGGCGGCCATGAAAGTGGGCGATCCACTATTGGATGATACGAAGACAGGGGCCGTGGTAAGTGAAGCCCACATGAAAAAAATTCTTTCATACATCGATCTAGCGCACGGGGAAGGAGGGCACATTCAGTGCGGCGGTAAGCAGGCCATAGTCGACGGGCGTTGCGCAGGAGGTTATTTTATTGAACCGACCGTCATCACGGGACTGGGTCCCGATTGCAGAACCAATCGTGAGGAGATTTTTGGACCTGTAGTTACTATCCAGAAGTTTTCGGATGAGGATCATGCATTGCAACTGGCCAACGCAACCGAATATGGTTTGGCGGCTTCCTTGTGGACGTCGGATGTAACGCGTGCGCACCGTTTTTCGGCACGTCTAGAAAGCGGAATTGTGTGGGTGAATACGTGGTTGCTGCGCGATTTGCGTACTCCTTTTGGTGGCGTGAAGCACTCTGGCGTAGGCCGTGAAGGTGGCTGGGAAGCCTTGCGATTCTTTACGGAACCTCAAAATGTTTGCATTGAACTATCATAAAAAAAGGCCCTGTAGTGAAGGCCATTTTTATATGCTTTCGGAATAATTATTCCGATTTTCCTTTGTAACCATTCATAAAAAACCAACCGAGTTTACGATTGAACCAGTTTTCGAAGTTGTTTAAAAAATGAATAATCATGTCATTAATGATTTATTGCCGAAGCGTTTAAGTTTCAATTACAATATCGAAACGTACAACCAAATAAAAAGTTTTCCTTTTGATAATAATCATCTAATAAATGTTCATAACTGCATTTTATGAACCAAGTAATCGGTAGCGTTTGCCGGGAAGCAACCGGATAATTCCCTCGAATTCAAGTTGTAAAAGCAAAGCGTTCAATGTTCCCCAGTCTTGTTGAGTTGCTCCCATTAACTCATCGAACACCAATTCTTTTTGGTTGCTCAGTGCATCGATGATGTGTTGTGCTTGTTTGTTTGGGTGCTCTTTAAATACGATGGTTGTTTGTTTTGAAGTGACAGGTTTGTCCCATTCCAGGTAGTGCACAAGATCTTCGGCCGAGCCAAGGATGGCTGCTATATTGTTTTTTATAAGCTTGTGACATCCTTTACTAAGGGCATCGGACCAGCGACCCGGGACGGCGAAAACTTCGCGGCCGTATGAATGAGCAATGTGTGCTGTAATCATGCTTCCGCCTTTCACATCGGTTTGCACTACAACGGTACAATCGGCCAAACCCGCTATGAGTCGGTTGCGCATAGGAAACATTTCAGGCGCCAACTCGCTATTGCTCATGAATTCGCTAACGATACCGCCATTTTTTTCCATTTGGCTTGCAAGCCCACGGTGAATGGGTGGATAGATGCGCTCGAGACCATGTGCTACGCAGGCAATAGTGGGCATGCCCTTTTCTACGGCAGCCGTGTGAGCCG
>JBJTRD010000467.1:0-4978 GCA_046075945.1 Flavobacteriales bacterium | reverse complement strand
TAACACGTCGATGCGGTACATGCCCGGAAGCGTAACCTGAATCCGGTCATCCACTTCACCTGTATTCCATGTGCCCACCGCTTGTGCCTGAAGCTCGATCGTTTGACCTTCACAAAACAATGTATCTGCACCCAATTCAATCAATGGAGGTTCAACCACAATCACCTCAACGGTATCTCGCTCAAAGCAACCTTCTTGTTCGAATTCAGCTACATATTCACCTGCCGTTTGAGGCGCAATCGTTTGCCCGTTCGCTCCTGTATTCCAACTTGCAACTGTCCCGGCATCGAGCGATGCGCTTTGTCCTTCGCAAATAGTTTGTGCAGGGCCCAATTCAACATCGGGCAGTAGCACGTCATTCACTACAAAAGTCACCGTAACATCACAATCGTCCTGCACAATGACGGCATCATAATTTCCCGGCGTTACCGCTGTGTAAGTCGTCGAAACGCTGCCATCAAACCATGTGACCGATTGCCAGCCAGTGCCGACGTCGAGCACTGCGGAGTCATATGTGCACTTGTTGACGGGCGAATCGATTACAGGCTGAGGCAAGGGCGTCTCTGAAATAACAACCTCATCGTTGCTGACACATTGAGCAATAGCAGAAGTCGCTGTGAGCGTATACGTACCGGGGGTATCTACAAAAACACTGAGCTGATTGGCAGCCGTGGTGAAATTACCTGTCGGGGTCGTCCATTGAAAAGAAGCATCGGCTTGATCGGAAGTGCCCATGAGCAAATACGTGTCGCCTTCACAATACACATCGTCGTCGCCCGCATTTATAGCTGGTGGCTCTTCTACGTTTACCTGTATGCACCCGTTGGTAATGTTGCCACACACATCCGTATACGTGTAACAGTACTCCGTGCTCGCATTGGGCGTGGCTGTGGTTGATTGAGCTGTGCTATTTGATAAACCGGCGACAGGCAACCAAGCAAATGTCCCCTCCGGATTTCCGTTCGCATTGAGCGTTACCGATTCACCCGGGCAAATAGTATATTCGAGGTTATCGGTAAATTCATAAACATCAGCCAGGCATACCACATGGAGATTCGACAAGCCTCCGGTGGCACCGGTAAATCCCCACCACACCTGGGAGGTACCATTGAAGACTGAATTCACCAAATCGACTTGCGCTGAAAGCCGAAACGCACAATCGAAATAGAGTTCCACCACTTCGGTAGTCGGGTTCCAGGTAATCTTCACCGGATGTTCCTGCCCATCTTCGATATTGGAACCTGCAGCATTCGCATTCACCGGGCCGGCTATGTTATTTCCTCCGGTATGATTGATATCGCCATTGCGTTGAAATGCCACATGGTCGGTCGTTAAATCAGAATACTGCGAATTGTGAAAGGTATCGAACTCAATTCCAAAAGCAGGGTTAAACCCCTCGTAGCCTATTCCTGCCCCATCATTTCCGATAGCGTTGGGCCCCACCGTTTGCAGCACGAACACCATTCCATCGGCGCCATTGTCGTCGTTGGTACCGAAGTTCATCTGAAATTCCAATGTAAAAGGCTGCGTTAAATCGAGCAGGTCGGTATACCACACCGAGCCATTCTGCCAAAGCTGGTTTTGCGTCACAGCGAAACAATCGCCATTGAATGCCGAGGCGCCACCATTGAGCGAGTAATTCTGAGCGCAGGCAACCAACGGATTAATTAGGATTGCTGCGAAAATCACTCCTGCAAAACAAAGACGACCGGTTGTTTTTTTTAACCAAATAGAAATAGAAAGCACAGAGAAAAAGAGGAAAATGAATCGTTGCATTCTCTGAGTCATGGTGTCAAAGATACACTATCACCTGCCTAGTCATAATGAGTCCAGCGGTTGAAATAATACTGCTGTGAAACCGTGTCTTTCGAATAAAGAATGCGGTGCAAATCATTTAGCAAACGAGCGGGTTCTAACAGCGCCTGTCCGTGATAGTCCGTATGCATGGCATTGCATACAAACACATGCTTTTCGCGAAAGGCAGTGATATCCTTCAACCGATTGTCTCCTTGTGTGATTACATCGGCAGAGGAAGGATTGGTTTCATAGATAATTTTCCCCCAGTAGGTTGCCTCGTTCGCCGCGGCGTAAAACGATTCAAAAGGCAATACCAAATTGCCTGTCGCCGCGCTATCGCTGAAAATATAATTTCCGCCTGCGTCGCGCAGGAGTGTGGCCAGATAACTATTGGCCGATGGCACTGCCCAGCGATCGCCATCCATCGAGCCGGCGAAAACAGTGGGCCTATCCGCCGAAACGTTGGCAAGGCTATCTCGCAGTTGCAGATACGGCCTTTCAATACTTTTGAAGATACTATCGGCCAGTTGCTGTTCACCCAGCAAACAACCGAAAAGACGAATCCACTCAGCCCTACCCAGTGGATGTCTTTCGAGATACTCCGACACCTGAATGCAACCGATACCGTTCGAAAGGAATTTTTCGTAACTCTTTCCACCGAACGGATAAACAAATAGGAGGTCGGGGTTGATAGCAAAAACCACTTCCGGCTCCAGTTCATTGCCTGTGGTTAGGTTCAACAACTCTCCGCGTTCGTACATCAACTTCGCTTCAGCATCGAGTGTGCGATCAGCAAAGCCGGAACCTTTCAAGAGATTCATTTTACACAGTGCATGAATGAAAGGAATATGCGTCGTTGACAAACAAGCAATGCGCTCTATAGATCTGGGTTTCCAGTGAATAACCTGCAGCGTATCGCCCGGTGATTCCAAATTGAAAAGAGTAATAATGTAGGTGCTATCGGCCAGCATATCCCAATCAAATCCTTGTGCGTATGTTGGCGAAACATGCCCGATTCTTGCTGCGATGGGTAAATTATTTTTCCTGGCAGAAGGTGTACACGAGGCCCAGAAAACAGCCATCGAAATGAGCGTTGACCAATAGCCGATTTGAATTGTTCTCATCATACTATTGGTTCGAACTATAGCTCATGATGACGCAAATTTCCTGAGTCGATGAGCCGCTTGAGCGCGGGTATTTGCCGGGCCTGATTGGTAAGCTGCACATGCCCCATGTGGTGACAGTCGGTACCCACAAAACTGATCATCCCCTTCTCTATGAGTCGCTCCGAAATGCGTCGGCACGATGGGCCATATTGTCCAGTCAAACTATTCACATTGAGTTGGAGCATTACATCCTTGTCGAGCATGCTTTCATAGCGCGAAAAGTCGCCATGCCAATATTCATAACGCTCGGGGTGTGCCAGTATGGGCTGATAACCTGCTAGGCGCATATTGAAAATTGCGCGTGCTAAGTTGACATTTTCGGCAGCAAATGAAATCTCAAAAAGAACGAAATTCTTTTTACCAAACGTGAGCAGTTTTCCTTCTTCCAGTTGTTTTTCAAAATGCTCGTCGCAGTAATATTCAGCGGCTGCTTCAATCTCCACATTAATTTCTCTTCGCTGAATTTCCTCCCGGAGAATAGCCAGCTTTTCTGAAATAATCTCGGGCGTGTTTCTGTACATGTCCCAGAAGATGTGCGGAGTTGTGATAAACTTGCGATAGCCCATCTCCTTCAAATGCAAAATCAATTGGATGGAATCTTCCAGATTTGTGGCACCGTCGTCGATTCCCGGGAGCAAGTGGCTGTGCATATCAACGCCGATAACGCCAAGATCAATCGGATCGATGGGCTTCTCTTTGCGATTTGGCTTCCACTTGTCGAATAGTCCCATGGCTAGCGAGTATACTGCTGTTCGTAGTAGTTACGGTAGTTGCCGCTGGTCACTTGCTCCAGCCAGCCTTCATTGGCCAAGTACCAGTCGATTGTTTGCGACAGCAATTTCTCAAAAGGCTGTGTGGGTTCCCAACCCAATTCGGTTTTCAGTTTGGTTGCATCGATTGCATAACGCGCGTCGTGCCCGGGGCGATCGGTTACGTAGGTTATGAGTTGCTCGCTCTCACCCGCTAAGCGCCCCAGCTTTTCATCCATGAGCTTGCACAACAATTTCACAACATCAATATTCTTCCACTCGTTGTTGCCGCCGATGCAATAGGTATCACCTGTTTTTCCTTTGTGAAAAATAACATCGATGGCTCGGGCATGATCTTCCACCCACAGCCAGTCGCGTATGTTTTCGCCTTTGCCATATACAGGCAATGGACGCTTGTTTTTGATATTGTTGATGATGAGCGGAATGAGTTTTTCCGGGAAATGATGACTGCCGTAGTTGTTGCTGCAGTTGCTGATGATAACCGGCAACCCATACGTATGGTTGTAGGCCCGCACCAGGTGGTCGCTCGAAGCTTTGCTGGCACTATATGGGCTGCGCGGATCGTAAGCGGTCGTTTCCGAAAACTTCCCCTCAGCGCCCAAAGATCCAAACACCTCATCGGTCGACACATGATAGAACCGCTTGCCATCCATCGCTCCCTTCCAGTTTTCAACGGCAGCGTTGAGTAAGTTGGCTGTACCTACTACGTTTGTTTGAATAAAAGCATCGGGGCCTGTTATGCTACGATCGACATGGCTTTCTGCAGCCAGGTGAATCACACCGTCAAATTGCTCATCGCGAAAAAGCTGCTGGATAAACGACTTGTCGGTGATATCGCCCTTTACAAATCGGTAATTGGAAGCATGCTCCACGTCTTTCAAATTCTCCAGATTACCGGCATACGTCAACGCATCGAGGTTGACAATGGTGTATAGCGGATAGGCGCTAACGAACCTACGCACAACATGCGATCCTATGAATCCGGCACCGCCGGTGATGAGTAACTTCATATCTTGAGGTATGAGGGGTAAGCTATGAAGGTTGAGGGATAAGGAGGACTTCCCTCACCCTTCACCCCTTATCCCTAATTACAGGCTCCAATAATTCAACTCCTTCATCTTCCCTCTGTACAATCCCTTCAGGTCGATGAGTGCTCCCTTTCCTTCGTGAAGGTAGGACTTGAAGTCGGCTTCCGACAGTTCTTTGTATTCTTTGTGAGCAACACCGAGTATGATGGCGTCGTAG
>JBJTRD010000466.1:0-2836 GCA_046075945.1 Flavobacteriales bacterium | reverse complement strand
AATCAAAGCATTCATACCAGCGAAAGCCAGCACTTGAACGGATGGTTTTCGAAACGTGATGTAATTACCTCTTTATAAGCGCGTTAACATTTCATTAACCTTAAAGGTGTCTTATTTGTTTCGCTAACAGTAGATTGTGTGTCATTTCGCGCCCGCTTTCAAAAACGATTCGATTGATTTGTTAATGAAGAGATTAAAGGTACATATTCTTTCATTCGTTGCGATTCCGCTGGGGCTTGTGGCGATCATGGCATTCATGCCACTGCCTGAAAAAGCTTCAGCCATCAGAGCGGTCCTTTTCAAAGACACGAAAGATTCGGTGGCCTTTGTAGAGGCTTCAGCTCCTGAGCCGGCGGCCAGCATGTTCGATACAGTGAATGTGTTCGGGAAATATTGGAACAATACAAACCTCTTTTCATATTCATATCCTAGCCAAGCGGCATTGCCTGATTCTATGTATTTCGTGATGTGTGATTCGGAAACTCAATTCTGCATACCGCGTAACGGTGGAATCAATTCTCCATATGGTCCTCGTTGGGGAAAGATGCATAAAGGACTCGATATTCATTTGAATAGTGGTGATGATGTAAAGGCCGCCATGTCCGGCAAGGTTCGCTACGCGCAATTCAACACAGGTGGTTATGGTAATCTAGTCGTAATTCGTCACCCCAACGGATTAGAAACGTATTATGCACATCTCACTGAGTTGAAAGTGAAGCCCAATGATTGGGTAAAGGCAGGTGCGGTTATCGGAACAGGAGGAAATACCGGGGCAGAGTGGTCGGGTGCCCACTTACATTTTGAAATTCGCTATCTCGACCGAGCCTTTGATCCATTGTTGGCCATCGATTGGTCCAAAAAAGAGTTGAAGTCGGATACTCTAGTTTTACACAAGAAACACCTTCTTTCGAGTGAGTCAGCAGCCATTCCGGTGAGCGACCAAAGTATACGCCCGCGTGAAGAGATTCCTGCGAAAGTTCAAACAAGCTATTCCAAGCAGAATACTGCGGATCCTTCCCATCACATGGTAAGGTCGGGCGACACTGTTTATAGTATTGCCCGTAAATATGGAAAGAGTCCTTCCAAACTGCTTGCAATCAACGGAATGACCACCGAGACTATTCTGAGTGTCGGCACCCGCGTTCGCCTGAAGTAGTCGCTTTCTTATTTATTGTTGGTATGTTCTGACAAATCGGGAATACACGATTTATAAGGTGTATCAATGCGATTACCTTAGCTGCCTTATTGTAAACAAATCTAGATTAGAACAAGTAATAACTATGAAAAAGATATCTATTTTATTTTCTGTGGCAACCATAGTATTGATGATTAGCTGTGGCGGAAATAAAAATAATAACCCGGCGGCTGAGAATACAGCACCGACTCCTGCTGCGGAGTCTCCTATATCTGAGCCAGTTCCTGCTGCGGCCCAACCGGAAGCCACGCTGCCTGTAGTGAAAGCAAAAGCGGATTCGAAGAGAATAATGGAATGGGGTGCGAAGCCCGAAGAACAAACGGAGGGTCCAACAGATCCGTGGGTTTACCCCGACTGGAACTGTGATGGTCCATCGGCAGACGGGTTGAAAGCGTCTTCAACATTGGCGCCACAGGGAAAGTTTTCATATCCGGTAAAGAATATTACCGATGACAATCCAACTACGGCATGGGTAGAAGGCCAGGCCGATTATGGAATTGGTGAATTCATTGAACTAACAGAATTTTCGACTGCTCCTCATGAGGTGGTTTCGATTTTAAATGGATATCAGGCCAGTCGTGCAAGTTGGGAAAATAATAGTCGTGTAAAGCAATTGAAGTTTTCATTGAACGGTAAGGATTACTTTATTCTCGAGCTGGCTGATGTAATGGGAGCTCAAACGTTTAGCCTGCCCGACGATTTCATGGCCAAATTAGATCCTGCATCGGGTAAAAAGAGCAGGATAAGACTTACCATCATGGATGTTTATCCCGGGTTAAAGTGGAAGGATACTGCCATCACGGAAATTTATCAGTGTGCTGTTTTCTGATCGTTCACTTTCGCATTTTTTTTTTTGATTTACGTAGAAAGGAGACATGAAATCCTTTCGTTCGTGAATAGATCAGCGTAACCCTACGAACTCTGAAATTTGTTTTTACCATTTTAAAACGCACAGAATGTTGGCAGTTGCCAATAGGTGTTGCGTCGAGGGCTCTGCTTCTCTAAACCCACGCTAAATAGCCATCTTTGCTTCGCCCCTCGCACCTTTTACCTAATACCTAAAACCTATCACCTCGTATCTCCCCCCCTTATCTTTGCCGCCATGAGCATTTCCCGACAAGCTATTCTCGACGCGCTGGCGACCGTCGTTGAGCCTGATTTGAAAAAGGACATCGTGTCGCTGAATCTGGTGAAGATTATCGATGTGAATGACCGTGTTATTCACCTCGAAGTGAAAGTGAGCAACCCGGCGATGCACAGCAAACTGCGCATGCGCGAGGCGGTGTCGTTTGCCATCGAACGCACGCTGGGCAAGGATTTCACTGTCGAGTGCGAGGTGCTGCCCATCAGCGGTGACGAACGTCACGGCGAATTGCGCAAGGTGCTGCCGGGAGTAAAGCACATCATTGCAGTGGCCTCCGGAAAAGGGGGAGTAGGTAAGAGCACCGTGAGCGCAAACCTTGCAGCGGGCATGGCGCGTAGAGGATACAAAGTGGGCTTGCTCGATGCCGATATCTATGGACCTTCCGCTCCGACGATGTTCGATTAGGTGTACGAAAAACCCCGCGTTATTGAGGTCGATGGCAAGAGCCTGCTCGAACCCATCGAACAATACGGCGTGAAAGTGCTTTCGATTGGTTT
>JBJTRD010000465.1:0-6052 GCA_046075945.1 Flavobacteriales bacterium | reverse complement strand
GTTTCTTGTTGCGCTCACGAACTTCATTTTCATGTTGATTCTTCATTTCCAAAAACTTCTCTTTGGCCTGAAGAATTTTCTTTTCCTTAATTGTTTCTCCTTCTTTCGTTGCTTCCGCCAGAATACCTTCTTTTTTATTCTTCAAAAGATTGTTGAAGACCACCCATGTGAATCCGCCGCCTACGGCAACTCCGGCAAGGGAAGCAATGAGAACACCCATAATTCCTTCCATAGCTTGTATTTATATAAATTAAGTTTACCAAGGGCACTTTGCCTTTGGTTTTGACACAGGAAATGTCGGGAAATCGAGGAAAATCAGGCCAAGTAATGGTCCAATTGACTTTCCAGCGAAAGAAGAGCAGGAGAAAGGTCGGTGGGTACTTCCACACGTTCTACAACTTTTTCAACCACGCGTTCGATGCGGGGTTCGGCATTTTTAATGGCACTTGTTGCCATTTGCAACGAGGCCATAGCCAATAAGTCTTGTTTATCTTTTACTGCGTAATTCTTCTGGAATGTCTGTATGCTCTCTTCAATGGCCGTTTCAGCTTTGCGGATGTTTACTTCCTCTGCACTGCCCAGCGTAAGCGGGTAGGTGCGGCCTGCAATGTTCACTTTGATTGAGATCTCACTCATGTCGATTGCTTATTTGTTGAGAAGCGTAATACATTCATCAATTTCCTTCACCAACTCATTGATCCTGTGTCGGGTTACTCCGCGGAAGTTTTCATCCGTTGGAGCGGGCATTGAGCCGGTGTTTACAACCTTATTAACCCGTTCTCCCAATTCATCCACCTGCTGTTGAAGTTCTTTGTTGATGCGATGCATTGCTTCATTCTCCTCGCGCAGGCGCTGTACCTGCTGCTGAAGGCCCAATTTGGCCTCACCCAAGGTGATAATCTTGGCCTGTATGCGTTCGATCAAAAGGTCATTCATTGTGTATGAATTGAATAGAGTCTTTAACGATTGTGGGTCAAATGTAAGGGAACTTCTTCAAGCCACAAGTTCGATTTTTCCTTTTTACGATGTTCATATTTCCGTGCACCCATAGCGTATTTGCCGCATCGAACTCGCCAAATTGCCCAATTGTGAATTCTAACTACACGTCCATAGCTTTCTTTCTGCTGGTAAATTTGTTTGTTTGCTGCCCACTGCTGGTGGCTCAGACCAAACAGTATCCCACCGACTATTTTGCGTCACCATTGGAGATACCGCTGAATCTCTCCGGTAATTTCGGTGAACTGCGCACCAACCACTTTCATGCAGGGCTCGATATTAAAACCGATCAGGTGGAAGGGCTCAATGTTTTGTCGGTAGCCGAAGGGTATGTTTCCCGGATTAAGATTTCGCCTGTAGGCTATGGTTATGCAATCTACATTGATCACCCCAATGGATATACCTCGGTGTATGGGCATTTGCTAGGCTATGCGCCGAAGATAGACGAGTATGTAAAACGCCGGCAATACGAGCTGGAGTCGTTTAGTCTGGATGATATTCCCGAAAAGGGATTGTTACATGTAGCCAAGGGAGAAGTCATTGGATTATCAGGAAATACAGGAAGCAGTGGCGGACCCCATTTGCATTTCGAGATTCGGGAAACACAAACAGAAAAGCTCATCAATCCACTCCTGTTCGGGTTCAACGTGAAAGATAAAATTCCACCCACAGCCTCCAGTGTTTGGATTGTACCCATGTCAGACTCCTCTTGGGTGAATGGTGCTCGTGTGCCTGTAGCGCTTGAAACGAAGGGTGGAAAATTAAAGACGACAACACTACCCAAGGTTTATGGTGATGTGGCTTTTGCCATTACGACTGTCGACATGCTCGATGGTAATACGAACCGATGCGGGATCTATCGCATTGAACTCTATGTTGACGGTGTGCAGGTATACGGCCAGCGTATGGATAAACTCGATTTCGCTACAAATCGCGCAATCAATGCCCACACCATTTATGAGCGCTACAAGAAGGACCGCAGTTCTATTCATGGCTCGTATCGCTTACCGGGAAATCCGCTCGATATCTATGACAATTTGGTAAATGATGGAGTTCTTAGTTTCCGTGATGGAAAAATACATGCCTGCGAATACCGATTGCTCGATATCATGGGAAACGAAACAAGGGTGCAGTTTTCTGTTCAAGCCCAGTCTTCACCGGGAAAGCCGGCGCCTGCCAAAAACTGCCTTGCACATTGGGATTGGGAAAAGGATAATGCCATCGAAACTGCTTCCTTGAAGCTCGCCATGAAAGCCAATACGTTGTACGAAAATCTGGATCTGACTATTTCGGAGTCGATGAAGGTTGCCGGTTCTGTTGGGCCTACCTATCTGATTGCTTCTCCGTACGAGCCTGTGCACAATACCTATTCATTATCCATCAAGGCCGATAAAGTAAAGCCGGGACTCGAAAACAAAACGACGATGGTGCGCTGGGATAATGATAAAAACAAGCTTTCGTCGGAGCCAAGCCGGTATGAAAATGGATGGATAACTGCCGAACCCATTTACCTGGGCTATTTTTCGTTGATGGTCGATACAGTTCAACCGAGAATTACCTCGGTGGATTTTACTCCATCTCTGATTGGCAAGAAAAGCTTTTCATTTAAAATTTCGGACAACCTCTCAGGCATTGACCAAATCATTCCGCGTATCGATGGTAAATGGGCATTGATGGAATACGATGCGAAAACTGCCCGCTTAACGTATTACTTCGATGAGCGTTTCATCAAGCGCGGAATGCACTCGTTCGAATTAAAGGTGATTGATGCGCTGGGAAATGAGCGTGTTTTCAAAGGCGACTTTACATGGTAGTCTTGAAAGAAAAAATCCAGCGAATTGCGGTGATGTTCTTAGGCCTGGCAGCAGTTGCGCTTACCGGCTGCGGTGATCCGAAGTTGAACTATGCAGGTGAATTTGCTGCAGGCCTTATTCAAAGCAATAGTTTCAGCGTCGATGTGCGTCAGGAATCCGGAGCAAATGTCTATGTGTTGGATGTAAAGAATGCGCAATGGGATAGTCATTTTTCAGACGACGATATTCTGTCAACGTGTGCTCTTGCTTTTTACAATCAACTTCCCAAAACAGAACAACCGGAATATGTGCGGTTGGTGGTTGAGAAGGATGCCAATATGCTCCGCAGGACATTCTCCAATGAGGAGTTGCAATTGGCCGATCGATGTATCGACAAGGTGACGGATTTCTTCGAATGGCATCCGCGAATGGGAATAGATTCGCTGCGACCCTTAGTAGATCCGCAGTTTTTTCCGGATAGTTTGATAGTGAAAATGAGTGAAAGTATTCTGACTCAGGATTCGCTGGACAACTCTTTTACTCGAGCAGATTTTATCGGGTTTGATTCAGACACACTGGCAAATATTCCTGTGCTCACCATCAAGATGATGGCACTCCGCAATCAATCGCGACAACGTTATGATGCCTTTGTAGGTATGAAATCTGAACGCGTGTTGTTAGTTGTACCTGCTGATATGTAATCAGCCGATTCGAAAGTCGGCAATATTCAAGTTGAGCCATTCTGCGGTAGCATTGCAGAAAACATCTTCAACAATGGAAGATGAGAGATTCATATCGGTGATAAATTTTCCAACCTCTAAATCGCCGAGCGGGAAAGGGTAATCGGTTCCGAGCGTAACGCGCTTAGATCCTTGCATTTCCAGAACGTATTCAAACAACTTCGCGTCGTGTGTGGCACTGTCAACCCAAAATCTACCAATGTATTCGCGCGGGTTTACAGGATTGTCGATGGCCACCAGGTCGGGGCGGCAATTGAAACCATGTTCAATGCGGCCTATGGTGGGTAAAAAAGAACCACCCGCATGTGCGAAGTTGAAACGAATGCGCGGGTAACGTTCCATTACTCCTGAAAATATAAGTGAGCAAATGGCGCGTGTAGTTTCAGCGGGCATTCCTACTAACCACGGAAGCCAGTATTTTTTCATATCGTCTTGCCCCATCATTTCCCACGGATGAACCAGCACAGCCATATCCAGGTCTTGCATGGCTTGCCAAAGGGGTTCGAAAATGGAATCGCCCAGATTTTTTTGATTTACGTTGCTGCCAATTTGAACACCTTTCATTCCTATCGACTTACAGCGTTCGAGTTCTGCAATGGAGAGATCAATATCTTGAAGCGGCAACGTGCCCAGGCCAATGTAATTTTTCGGATAGCGAACCACAACATCTGCTATGTGATCATTGAGGAAACGAGCCACCGTAATGCCGTGCGCAGGTTGAGCCCAATATGCAAACAAAACAGGAATAGTGCATACTACCTGCACTTGCGTGTTGTACTTGGCATATTCATCAATACGAATTTGTTCGTCCCAACAATTCGATTCAACTTCCCGAAAGAATTTATCGCCCTGCATCATGCGGGCAAATCCCGGCCTATGATGATCAAGATGAATGAAGCCACCATAACCGAACTGCGACGACCAGTCGGGAAGTACTTTCGGCATGATGTGGGTGTGCATGTCAATCTTCAGACTCATAGTGCGCGCATCTTTTAATAATCTTTTCGAACCGGCCGTAAATCTAGCATGTTCACAGGGTTGGTCTCTAATCCATGCACATTGTTGCGAATGAAGTGTGATACCTGATCGTAGTAGAGCGGAATGACCGGGGCATCTTGCATAAGTAGTTCGTTGGTCATTGCAACACGCGCAAAGCGCACAGAGTCGTTGGCTTCATGACGAATAGATTGGTACAAAATGTCGAATGAATTGTTTTTGTAATGCGTATAGTTGGGGCCTGAGGGGCAGAAGTTCCCGGAGTAAAATACAGCCAGGAAATTTTCCGCATCGGCATAGTCGGCCAACCAGGATTTACGAAATACTGCCAGCTGTGCTTTTGCTGATTGCTCGCGTAAGGCGGGTCCTTGCAGTACCTGAATGCGAACCTTCAAGCCAATAGTCGCAAGTGCATGTTGGATGTATTCGATCAGGTCTGCGTAATCGCCTGTTGTCGAAATCACAATTTCCGGCATGCCTTGGCCATTGGGGTATCCTGCCTCGGAAAGCAACGAGCGAGCTTTCTCGATGTCAAATTCGTAGTATGTACTTCTGTTGGAGGGATTGAGCATGGGCGGCACAAAACCGCTGTTGGCAGGAAATACAGTATTGTTGCGCAGGTATCGAACCATTTCCTGTTTGTCGATGGCATACGAAATGGCCTGGCGCACCTTTCGATTCATAAGTGGTGAACCCGCGTTGATCTCGGCGGTTGAATCGACTTGAAATCCGAGATAGTCGGTTTTGATAAAAGGGGTGCGTTGAAATTTTAAAGAGCCCTCATACGTTGCAGCGAGGTTACCATTTTGATCAAGCAGTTCATCTTTGAATGAACTGTGTATGCCGCTCATGAAATCATACTTCCCTTGAAGGAGGCCCTGAAACTCAACCGACATGTCCTTCACGAATTCAATTTTAACTGCATCGAGATAGGGTAGACGATTTCCTTGTGCATCGCGCAGCCAATAATGATTGTTGCGGTGCATTACAAGTGCAATATTTTCATACCAGAATGCGAAACGAAAGGGACCTGTTCCGATGGGGTGTTCCCTAAAGTCGGCACCGTAATGCTCGGTTACCTCATGAGGAACAACATTGCAATATTGCATGGTGAGCATGCCTAGGAAAGGTTGAAAGGGTTCTTTCAGATGAATGTAGAGCGTGCTGTCGTTGACTGCTTCGAATCCGCCATTCAAGGAGCGATCGACACTGCTGAAAATCCAGGATGCCGGTGATGCTATTGAAGGGTCGAGAATCCGGTTAAAACTGTAAACGAAATCTTCAGCGGTTGCCCTTCGATTGGTAGAGTCTGTAAATAGCGGGCTAGGATGAAAGTAGACGTCCTTGCGAAGATTGAATCGATAATGCATACCGTCTGCGCTTACCTCCCAGCTTCGCGCAATGCACGGAACTACATTCATAGCGCTATCCAACTCCACCAATCCGTCGAAGAGTTGATTGGTAGCCCACATCACTTCCATGTCGCGGGAAAAAGCAGGATCGAGTGTTGTGATTCCGTTGCTTTCA
>JBJTRD010000464.1:0-4887 GCA_046075945.1 Flavobacteriales bacterium | reverse complement strand
AGCAATGAGGCGTACGTAATTCTTTCGCCCGAAAGCACCACCACATTTGAAGTTACAGGGGTTGATGCATTCAATTGTTTGGCAACAGAAAGTGTGGATGTATACGTTTATCCGCAGGCTGACATTGATGCAGGCCCCGATGCATACTTCGACTTCCCCGATAGCGTGATGCTGTATGGAAATGCCCTGGGTTTCGATTGCTTCTGGTGGCCTTCCGAAGGATTGAGTTGTGATACGTGCGAGCAAACACGTGCTTCGCCGGAAGTACCCACGACCTATCACCTGGCAATATTGGATGACTTTGGTTGTATCAACGATGATACGGTGTACGTGCGGCCTTTCTATCCTGTGTATGTTCCCAACACGTTTACTCCCAACGATGATGGTGTGAATGATGTTTTTAAGGCGGTAGGGCAAGGTATTAACGGGTTTCATATGCAGATTTTCGATCGGTGGGGAATACCGGTGTTTGAATCGTTCGATATAAACACCCCCTGGACAGGCGATAGTGGTGGTGGCTACTTCGCACCCAACGATGTGTATGACTGGCTGATTGAGTTCGACTCACGCGAGCGACGCACGAAATTGTCGGGGCATGTGGTGCTTGCGCGTTGAAACTTTGCGCACAATTCCTTTCGCCGAATATCTTAGCTGCACATTTTTAATCCCACACCTATGGCTTATGAAAACATTGTAACGGCAACCGAACATTCGGTTATGACCATTACGATTAACCGCCCCTCGCAACTGAACGCCTTGAACAGCGATACCATTCAGGAGTTGAACAAGGCACTGGCGCTTGCTGATATAAATCCTGAAGTGCGCGTCATTATCATAACAGGAAGTGGCGAAAAGGCGTTTGTAGCCGGTGCTGACATTAAGGAGTTTGCCGATTTCAGTGCCGAGCAAGGACGAATGTTGAGTGCGCATGGACACAAGTTGCTCTTTGATTTTGTGGAGAATATGAATAAGCCGGTGATTGCAGCCGTGAATGGATTTGCATTGGGCGGTGGTTTGGAGTTGGCCATGTCGTGCCATATGCGCATCGCTTCAGACAATGCCAAGATGGGCTTGCCCGAAGTGACCTTGGGTGTGATACCCGGATACGGTGGCACTCAGCGTCTGGCGCAGCTTGTAGGTAAAGGGAAGGCTATAGAAATGATTACGTCGGCCGCGATGATTACTGCTTCGGAAGCACTCGACTGGGGCTTGGTAAATCGCGTGGTGCCGCAGGCGGAATTGCTCGGTACGGTGAATGAACTCGCGCAGAAAATTGCGAAGAATTCTCCAACGGCTATTGCTGCTGCTATACACTCTGTGAACACAGGGTTTAAACCCGGATCAAATGGATACAATGCAGAGATACGCGAGTTTGGCCGTTGCTTCGGCACAGCCGATTTCCGCGAAGGCACTACGGCATTTCTAGAAAAACGCAAACCCGTTTTCGAAGGAAAGTAATGGCCGTTAACATTCAGATAATAAACAGGTCGAAACATGCGCTGCCCGCTTATGAAACAGAGCAGGCAGCAGGTATGGACTTACGCGCGAACATCGACGAATCCATGCGGCTGGAGTCGTTGCAGCGCGCCATTGTGCCAACAGGTCTATTCATTGCATTGCCCGCTGGCTTCGAAGCTCAGGTACGCCCGCGCAGTGGATTGGCCGCCAAGCAAGGCATAACAGTGCTCAATTCGCCCGGCACTGTCGATGCCGATTATCGCGGCGAAATCAAGGTCATTCTCGTAAACCTATCCTCTGAAGCCGTCCATATTCATGATGGCGACCGCATTGCGCAGATGGTCATTGCACGGCATGAGCAAGTGGTGTGGGAAGCGACCCTCGAACTGACCCAAACCACACGCGGCTCGGGCGGTTTGGGCAGCACCGGAAAGCAGTAGTTTTCACCTCATATCGAATGAACCTAAATTGTGGAGGTTGGTTTCTATATTACTTTGTGTAGCATAAATTCGCGCAACATTTTTTCAATCCAACCCACGCTATGGCAAAAGGTCTATTTGGAAGCTCGCTGATGAAGAAGTTCTGGATGTCGCTCACCGGTCTATTTCTCATCTCCTTTCTCATTGTTCACTGTGCATTGAACGCATTGATTTTCGCCAACGATGGTGGCATGCTGTTCAATCAGGGCGCACATTTCATGGGAACGAACATCATCATTCGCACCATGGAAATTGTGCTATTCGCCGGCTTGATTGCCCACGTGGTGGATGGTCTCATGCTCTATTTCCAAAATCGCAATGCCCGCCCGGTAAAATATGCCTACGAAAATGCGGGAGCAAGCAGCAAATGGTATTCGCGCAGCATGGCGTTGTTGGGAACACTTATTCTTCTTTTTCTCATCCTGCACTTGTATCACTTTTGGCTCAGAACGCGCATTACCGGATTGACCGTGCAACCAACACACGTCTTTTTTGAAGGACACAAACTGGAAGATTTGTATGGCGAAATGAAGTTTGTATTCAGTCATCTCTGGGTGGTTATTGTTTACGTACTCGGATGCTTCTCGCTGTTCTGGCATTTGTTGCACGGCTTCCGCAGCGCGTTTCAGTCGTTGGGATTGAATTACTCAAAATACAAGAATGGCATTGCTTTCTCCGGCGATGCTTTCAGCGTTATCATTCCAACCGTGTTTGCGGCCATGCCGATAAGCATGTACATGGGATGGGTTCAATAAGAAATGAAGTTTAAAGCACCTTAAAAAGAATGGAGCTCAACTCGAAAATACCCGATGGACCACTCGATCAGAAGTGGACCAAGTACAAGGGAAATGTGCGCCTGGTAAATCCGGCCAACAAAAGAAGCATCGATGTAATCGTAGTAGGTACTGGCCTTGCCGGCGCGTCTGCTGCTGCGTCGCTTGCAGAAATGGGTTACAGCGTCAAGGCGTTGTGCTTTCAGGATTCACCTCGTCGCGCGCACAGCATTGCCGCGCAAGGTGGTATCAACGCAGCCAAGAATTACATGAACGATGGCGACTCGACCTATCGTTTGTTTTACGATACCATCAAGGGCGGTGACTATCGTTCACGCGAAGCAAACGTGCATCGTTTGGCAGAAGTGAGCGCCAACATCATCGACCAGTGCGTGGCACAGGGCGTTCCTTTTGCGCGCGACTACGGCGGATTGCTCGACAATCGTTCGTTTGGTGGAACGCAGGTTTCCAGAACATTTTATGCGAAGGGACAAACCGGACAGCAGTTGCTATTGGGCGCTTATTCAGCGCTGTCACGCCAGATAGGAAAAGGCACTGTCGAAATGCTCAACCGTCACGAGATGCTCGATGTAGTAATCGTGAATGGAAAGGCGCGCGGTATCATTGCCCGTAATCTTGTAACAGGAGAACTCGAGCGTCATTCGGCGCACGCGGTGGTGCTTTGTACCGGCGGATATGGCAATGTGTTCTTCCTTTCCACCAATGCGATGGGAAGCAATGTCACAGCAGCATGGCGCGCGCACAAGCGCGGTGCTGCATTCGGCAACCCATGCTTCACGCAGATTCACCCTACCTGTATACCGGTGAGCGGTGAGCATCAATCCAAGTTGACGCTCATGTCGGAGTCGTTGCGTAACGATGGTCGCATTTGGGTACCGAAACACAAAGAAGATGTAGAGGCTATTCGGGCGAAGCGACTCAAGCCACAAGACATTCCCGAAGAACGCCGCGATTATTATCTGGAAAGAAGATATCCCGCATTCGGTAACCTCGTGCCCCGCGACATCGCGTCGCGCGCAGCGAAAGAGCGTTGCGACGAAGGTTTTGGAGTGAATGCAACGGGCGAAGCAGTTTACCTCGATTTCTCTTCGGCCATCATTCGCTACGGAAAGGCGCAAGCCAACGTGAAGGGAATTCACAACGCAACCGAACAGCAAATCATAGAGCTCGGAACGAAAGTGGTGGAGCAGAAATACGGCAACCTGTTTCAGATGTACGAGCAAATCGTTGCGGAGAATCCATACAAAACACCCATGATGATTTATCCCGCGGTGCACTACACTATGGGAGGTTTGTGGGTCGATTATGAATTGATGACGTCGGTACCGGGATTGTATGCCTGCGGCGAAGCAAACTTCAGCGATCACGGTGCCAACCGCCTTGGTGCCTCTGCACTTATGCAAGGGCTTGCCGATGGCTATTTCGTGTTGCCTTACACCATCGGAAATTATCTGGCGGATGAAATTCGCACCGGAAAAATTTCGACGCAGTCGCCCGAGTTTGATGAAGCAGAAAAGAACGTACGCAAGCAAATTGACACGCTGCTGAAGAATAACGGTACCGAACCGGTGGACCATTTCCACCGACGACTGGGTAAAGTGATGTGGGACAAGTGTGGCATGGCGCGCAACGAAAAGGGCTTGAAAGAAGCCATCGCTGAGATTCAGCAAATACGCAAAGAGTTTTATGCGAACGCACGCATACCCGGCGATTCGGAATACATGAACACCGAACTCGCGAAGGCGTTGCGCGTAGCCGACTTTATAGACCTGGGAGAGTTGATGTGCTTCGACGCATTGAACCGCAATGAAAGTTGTGGTGGTCACTTCCGCGAAGAATATCAGACCGAAGATGGCGAAGCCCTCCGCGACGACGAGCAATACAAATATGTTGCAGCATGGGAATGGACCGGAGACCCGTCAGCGCCCAAGCTCAGTAAGGAAGACTTGGTTTACGAGAATATTAAGGTGCAGCAGAGATCTTATAAATAGGATTGTAGGATTATAGGGAGGGGGCTGCGTTGTGTGAGAAGGATTATAGGGGTTAGGATTGTAGGATTATAGGATTGTAGGGAGAGGGGGCCTGTCCTTTTGGATTTACGATACGCCCACGAATTCAAAAGCTCACGAATTTATTCGTGGGTGATTGAAAGAAAA
>JBJTRD010000463.1:0-5066 GCA_046075945.1 Flavobacteriales bacterium | reverse complement strand
GGCGATGATTATTTCAAGCGATATGGTGGTGAAGTTGCAAGTGAAGAGCGTGAGGCGAAGGAGCGCGACGTGGAGAAGAAATTAAAGGAGCTTCCGGAGGAAGAAGTATTGCCTATCGTAGATGAATCGCCGGAGGTGGATGCAATCGAAGAGAGTAAGAACAACGATCCATTGCCTGTCGAGGAAAATGAGCAGCAGATTGAAGCTGCCGAAGCCGATTCAACTGCTCAGGATTAAAAACCAAAGAGTCCGCCCAGTCGAATAATGGGATTCGAATAAGGTGAGTTGGGATCTTGAATGAGGTCGTACATAATCATTGCGCTGAAGCCTATGCGGCCGCCGCTCGAATAGCCCGCGCCCACCAACCAAACGGGTACATTTACCGAACCTGTATTACCGAATTGATTGCGTGCTGTGCGACGCAGAAGTTCGAATTCACTATGTGCTATGAGGCGCTGCGCCACATAAGCTCTTGTCCACACACTTCCACCAATCATATTCTCGCGGTAACCGCCTGAAGCAATGTAGGTGTAGTTCACGCCCACACCATTGATCCACCAGTCGGTGGTGCGATAACCAATCATAGGGTTGAGTTGCAAATAGGTGGGGTTCCCAAAGTAACCTCCCATGTTTCCACCAAATACAAGTCGGTCGCGGAAGGGAGCCTTGTTTTTTGCCGATTCCTTTCCGGGCGAGGCTGTCGCGTAATCCTCTTCACTTGTTTTTTGTGCATCGATTTCGATGCTGTACGAGAAGAGAAGCAGTACGAGAATAATCCATGAACGCATAGTCAAAAATAGCAGAGTGAAATGGAACGCAGCTTAAAACTTCCGTTCTTTAGCATTAAAAATTAGGTGCCATGAGCCAATCCGAACTTTCAACGAGAATTGTAGATGCGATGTACAACAAGGATCCGATGTCGCAATGGCTCGGCATTGAGCGTTTGCAGGATGGACCCGGGGTATCGGTGTTGCGCATGACAGTGCGTAAAGAGATGCTCAATGGTTTCTCCATTGCACACGGCGGTATAGCTTATTGTCTTGCCGATAGTGCACTGGCATTTGCGAGTAATGCTCATGGAATACAGGCAGTGTCGATAGAAACCGCTATTTCGCATGTAGCGCAAGCTCGAGAGGGCGATGTACTTACTACGAGGGTTACAGAAAAAAGTGTTACCACCCGAACGGGGTTATACCATGTGGATGTGCTCAACCAGGATGGGAAGGTAATTGCTTATTTCAAAGGCACTGTATTTCGAACCGGCCGTTTGTGGGAGGTGTAGTATTAAGATTTATACTTCACTATTTGCTTTACGAAGGTCTTGCCTTCCTGCTCGATAATGATGAAATAATTACCCAAGGGATAAGGTGCCAGATCAAGTGTGCGGCGGTAATTGCCATTTGGCAGTTGCTTTTCATCGTATAGCAGGGTATGCCCTTCGCCGTCCTTTAGTTGCACAGTAGCGGATGAGTTAACTGCAACAGAAAATTCTACGTCAATTGAACCGGAAGCAACTTGAGGTATGAGTGATAGTTGTTCGAACGACAGTGAGTTATTTTCAAGAGATAGGGACTTCAGCGACTCACTTGTAGCATCCTCCAATCGCAATAGGGAAGAGGATTTTTCTGCGCCCGGTGAGCGAAAGCCTTCAATGGATGGATTGCCTCCGAAGTTTCTGAACAACTCTTCCATTTGCTTTTGCAAATCTTCTGCATCCATATTGAATTCGAAGTCGTAGAAGTAATTGCCTTCATCATCCATTCCTTTGAAATCGTGCAGTATTTGAAAATCGTCGGCTGCCGTTTGCTTCCGTTTCCCCAGACTTCCGGTAATGCGTTTTTCTTTACCGTCACGCAGTATGAGCAATTCTGCGGGGCTTTCCGGTTTGCACTTTCGAACATTCGAGGCAAGTGATGAGAAGTCTCCGATGACCTCACCATTGAATTCAAGTATAACATCATCATCGAGTAACCCCATGGATTCCGCTGGTGAGTTAGGTTCTACTTTTATGCTTACTCCTGCAGTGGAGCTTTTATCGGAAGGAGTTACTCCCAAAAATGCCGTTTCACTTCCCAGGAAACCTTGCTCCGAAAGATTGAAGGGCTGCATGATTTTGAGTGAATCGCCAAAGGGAAGATTGAACATGGTGATCGAGTCTGGCCCAAATAGCAGATTAAATTGTTGTTCATTTGAATAGAATGAAGGCGCTGATTCAATTTCTGCTTTAAGCTTTTTCTTCTTGTTTCCGCGTTCAACAGTGATTTTTAGAATACCACCTTCGGTAAGTTGGTGCACTTGATCAATCACTTGTTTCGATGCAGTAATTTCTTCTTTGTTGATGCTTAGAATGACATCACCTGCTTGCAAACCGGCTTTTGCAGCGGCACTATTGGCCATAACTTCGGTAATCAATACTTGCCGTTCACTCGCACATTTGGGCTTGTTGCACGCTGTTTCTTTTAACATCACTCCCAGCGTTGGTTTTCGCTGAGCATTCATATTGCTCTGAAAAAAGGGCATTCTGGGCAATGGATTTCCGCGCTTCAGTTGTGAAACATCGCCTTCCGAAATAATGTTGATTTCTATTTGCTGGTCGAGCACGCCTTCGTTATTTTCAGGACGCGAATTCAACTCGCGAAGAACATCTTCTAAGCTGTTCTTTTCATCAATAATTACTTCACGCGTTTCCTGTGATTCAACCCCATTGATGTTTTTCTTAATCCGTATCTGTGCTTTTTGCTGCGCCCACATGCTTCCGGCGAGAGCCAGAGCTAGGTAAAGTGTAGATATGAAAGTCTTTTTCATCTTGTTTTCGTAGACGCGACGAAAGTAGGATGACAACCCTTTTCACCTGTGTTAATGCAATCCAAAAGAGTGTTAATACCTAGTCTTTGAAAAACCACAACATTCTGCGCGGAATGAGATGAACATCGGTGTAATAGAATTGGATGATGTCTTTATAACTATGTCCCAGTTTTGCCATTCGCATGGCACCTTCCTGACATAGCCCAACGCCGTGACCAAAGCCTTTGCCCATAAGCAGTACTTCTTTGGAGTTCATTGTTACATCAAATTGAGTAGAGCGAAGTTTAAAATCTGTGCGCATGGCTCTGCGAGGAATGAACAGTGTGGAGTCGTGGCAATACATGGGATTCGATGCGCCCAGAATGCCGCCATCGCTCAATGAAGCAAGGTCGCTGCTATTGCGTTTGGATTTCATGTACGCATTCCATTTTTCAATAGGAATGGTTTTTTCCCATCGGCTATGGGGCATACTTAGGCAAAACGTATCGGGCCGCCCCACGAGGTAAGAAACAGGCTTTGTCCAGGCTACTTCCGCATTTACTGTATGCCCTCCACAATTGCTGTGAAAAGCTGCTGTGATCAGATTGATTTCATGATCTACAATTACAATGTCTTCTGTTGCTTCGGTAGCTTTTTCTGCCAGTGGCTCCTTGCGCGCTTTGCCATGATACACCTGGCAGTGAGTGCCATCACACATTTCATAACCCGAATCTGCATGCCTGTTGCGGTTGTTCAGAGCGTACGTGCGACTTATCACAGCTTGAACCTTGTAGTATTCAAGTTCGCTTCCGCTGCCACTTTCCGCTTCAATTACTCCCGATACATATTTCTCAATGTCGAGTTTGTTTACCAGCTGCAAATGTCCATTAATGGAAAAAGCAATGAGGTCACCACGATAGATGCGCTGACTGGGTTTTTGGCCTGCCGGTTGAGCTTTGAATTCCCCGCTATTCTCTGTTTTCCAGGTTATCTTTTTGAACCCTGTGTAGTTTTTTCCTGAATAGAAAATATTGACTTTCCCACTTATGGCGGTGATGTCGGCCGTGTGGCCTGTGGAAACGGTGAAGAGTAATTTGTCGTCGGCAAAGACCTGGTAGCTTCCGCCTGCCGGGCTGATACCGCAGCGCAGATAATTCGATTGACAATGCATACCCACTAAAATGGGATCGGCCAATAACGAGAGTTTGGCCCAAAGGGCCACGCACAACAAAATCCACTGCTTCATTGACGGCAAGTTATGGGAGTGTCGGGGCCTTAAAATTGAGGTCGCGGATAATTTTCAACATTGCATTGGCAGTTCGTTGAGAGGCGCCGCCACCACCCAGGGCGTCATTCAATTCTGCATAATCGCTTTGAATGCGGGCTCGGGTTGTTTCATCCGTTAGTAGTGTCCGGAGTTCAGATTCTAATTGTGCTGCGTTGAATTCGTTTTGAATAAGCTCCCGAACGGCCAATCGATTTAGGATAAGGTTGACAAGCGAAATGTAGTTGATCTTAACCAGTCGTTTGGCAATCATGTAGGAGATAAAGGACCCTTTGTAACACACTACTTGTGGTACCCTGTATATACCGGCCTCGAGAGTGGCGGTACCACTTGTTATAAGGCCCGCAGAAGCATGGCGGAGTATTTCCGATGTTTGACCAAATAATACGGGCACCTCGCTACCGGCAAGAAATGATTTGTAAAACGCAGCGTCTTGTGAAGGTGCTCCGGCTATTAAAAATTGATAGTCGGGAAAGTGAACAATCATTTGAAGCATCAACGGCAGCATGGCGCGTATTTCCTGCTTTCTGCTTCCCGGAAGAAGGGCTATAATGGGCTTATGGCTCAGGCCGTTCCGGTGTCGGAATTCGCTGGCGGATTCAGCACTTACGCTGATTTGATCGAGCAAGGGATGCCCCACGAACTTGACAGGCATATCTCGTTTTTCGAAGTAGTCTTTTTCGAAAGGAAGTACCACGTAAAGATGATGGATATACTTTCGCATAGCCTTGATACGGTTCTCTTTCCAAGCCCATACTTGAGGCGCTATGTAATAGAGAACGGGTATGTTTCTGCCATGGGCCCATTTTGCCATACGCAAATTGAACCCGGGGTAATCAATCAGAATCAGGGCATCGGGTTGGAACGCGTCAACATCTTCTTCGCAAAACCGGAAGTTGCGCATAATGGTGCGCAGATTTATAACGACCTCATAGAAGCCCATGAAAGCGAGTTCGCGGTAGTGCTTAACTACATCGGCACCCTGCGCTTTCATGAG
>JBJTRD010000462.1:0-8347 GCA_046075945.1 Flavobacteriales bacterium | reverse complement strand
GTGTGAACAAAAAAGGCCTGCACCCGGCAGACCTTTTTGTGTGACTTATTGAGTCAATTATTTCACTTGAAAAACAACCCGGCGATTTTGTGCCTTACCCATCGGGGTAGTTTTATCGGTCGCAGGAACGGTGTTGTCTTTTCCAACAACGGTGATGCTCGTGGCCGTTACACCATTGTCAACTAAGAATTTTTTGATGGCTTCAGCTCGGCGCAAAGCCAATCCCACATAGATTTTCTTTGTTTTCGTTTCCCCTTGCTCGTCGTTGTCTGTGTGTCCGGTGAGTTCCACTTTCATACCGGGGTTCGCCTGAAGAAGTTTGGCCACCTCGAGCAATTCGGCTTCAAACATCGATGGAATTTCTACTGACAAATAGGAGAACCAAACGGAGGTAGAGTTTACAATTTCCGATGGTTTCATATCAACGTTTTTCGCTGAAGAGCGGCTATAGATCAAATCGGGATCGCGGTCTTCCGTTTTTCCGCAAAAGCAGGCGTCCATCGATTCTATTTCGATTACTTCCACGTTGTCGAGGTAGTAATACGAATCTGCCATAATCATTCCTTCCTGCGTAGTCGGCTTTATCACTTTCTCAAGTTTGATGTTGTCTTCGGCGCCAAAACAGCCAATGACGATGTATTCTTCTTTACCATTCGACAGGTAGGTTCCGCAAATTGTTTCCCAGCCGCTCATGGTAACGATAGGCGCGTTTGTCTTTTCGGTTATCTGAGGAAGAAAAGTGAGCGCGTTTGTATTGGGGTTTTGAATTTTTCGATCGCTGAAGTAGATGCCCACATTGTTCGTACCCCACTTACTCAAATCGGAAAGGCTTAGGTTGAACTTCACACAATAGGTTTTGTCTTTGGTGAGCTTCCGGCTGAGTTTCGCTTGCAGATAGGTGCGGGTTTTCTTGGGGTCTTTGGTAAATGCACGAAATCCGGCATATCCGCTGCCTTCGAATGCTTCTTCCGTTCCCATGTCGTTCTTGGGAATAGCTACTTTGGTCGATTTCGCCATGTTGTTGTACAAGTCGGCTTTCGACTCGTTGGGCGATCCCCAGTTTTTAAGCATGGTTGGCAGCTGGCCGTAGCCCTTCAGCAACTTTACTTCTTCAATTTCAAAGCTGGCATCCATCACCAGGTTGGATGGAGCAGCAGGAGTAGCAGGAGTTTCTTCTTTTGCTGCTGTGCCGGTTTTGGTCGTTGTTGGTTTGGTTCCCGGCTTCGTGGTTGTGGCCGGCTTTTTTGTCTGGGCGCTGATGCTGATGCCGAAAGCAAGCAACAGAGTCATCAATAAACTGTATTGTTTCATGATCGGTTGAATTGATATGCTTGTATGGTTTGTATAAAAAGCTTGAGTTTTTCGGGGTCAATATCGGGATAAACTCCATGTCCGAGGTTGGCAATATACTTCTGAGATCCGAATGCGTCAAGCATGCGATGTGTTTCGGAGATTATAAATTCATCGGAACCGTAAAGTACAGCAGGGTCGAGATTGCCCTGAAGCGTCTTGTCGGCACCAACCAAGGACCTGGCAAACCGCGGTGATGTGTGCCAGTCGATGCCAATGGTGCGGCAGGGCAGTGTTCCCATTTCCTCCAACGAGAAAAACGCGCCTTTGGCAAAAACCGTCAGTGGCACCGTGTCAATGGCCTTGCATATTTCTTCGATGTAGGGCAATGCGAATGTGTTGTATGTGTCTTTGTTGAGAATACCGGCCCAGCTGTCGAACAACTGAACCATGTTGCAACCACATGCTATTTGCTGTTTTAAATATGCGATGGTGGCACCGGTAATTTTGCGAAGCAAGGCATGTGCCAGCATCGGGTTGGATGAGAGCATTGCCCTCGATGATGAAAAAGTTTTGGAGCCTCGCCCTTCGACCATGTAGCAGAAGATAGTCCACGGAGCGCCTGCAAAACCAATAAGAGGAACCCGATTGTGGAGGTCGCGTTTGATGTTTGAGATGGCGTCGAAAACGTATGTTAAATTATCCAATACATTGTCTGTAGTCAGTCTATCTACATCCACTTGTGTTTGAATGGTGTTTTCAAATGATGGTCCTTTCCCTTCATCCATGCGATAGGGAAGGCCCATGGCCTCCGGAATTACCAGAATATCGCTGAAGAGAATGGCGGCGTCGACGCCGAAAATATCGACCGGTTGTATGGTTACCTCGGCCGCAAGTTCCGGATTCATGAGCAAACTCTTGAAGCTTCCTGCCTGTGCTCGTGTTGCACGATACTCGGCAAGTACACGACCGGCCTGGCGCATAACCCATACAGGAACCCGCTCGGTCTTTTCTCCCCGAGCTGCGCGCAGTATGAGATCATTTTCGATTTTCATGGGGTGCAAATGTACTCGTTGATGTTCGGGCGGCATGTACCTTCGCAGGGCGATTTTACACTCTTATGACTTCAACCATCCGCGAACTTTTCGTGTATCCTATCAAATCGTTAGAGGGTATTGCCTGTGACGAGCTTGTTGTTGGAGATCGCGGTGCAGTGGGCGATAGGCGCTGGATGCTGGTAGATGAAGAAGGTCGTTTTATTACGCAGCGTGAGCACCCGAAGCTATGCAGGTTCAACGTATCGAGGGGTGACTCCGGATATGTAATTCAATCAAGTGATGTGTCTGAGGTAACCAATTCAATTCAAATTCCATTCGCACTCGAAAATGGTTCAGAAAAGCAAGTGCAGGTGTGGTCGGATACGATGCTTGCCTTAGAGGCTTCACACGA
The DNA here is from genome assembly GCA_046075945.1 of Flavobacteriales bacterium. Taxonomy (GTDB): domain Bacteria; phylum Bacteroidota; class Bacteroidia; order Flavobacteriales_D; family Sanyastnellaceae; genus JAIBBG01. The sequence continues at coordinate 5,608 of JBJTRD010000462.1, read as the reverse complement.
GGTGAATCACTTTTTCCGTGAAGCACTATCGATGCCCTGCAAGCTCGTCTATATGCCGGAGTATTCACACCGGTTTGCCGATGCTGCATATACAGGCGAACGTGTGCTCAATTCTTTTTCGGATGGTTATCCGCTGTTGTTGATTGGTTCTGCATCGCTCGACGAATTGAATGAGCGTTTAATGAATGTCGGTGAGCACACTATTGGCTGGGACCGCTTTCGTCCAAACATTGTTGCCACAACACAAGAGCCGCATTGCGAAGACTCATGGGCTTCATTTACCCTCGGCGAAGTGCAGGCGCGCGGCGTAAAACTCTGCTCACGGTGTGTGTTTACTACCATCAACCAGCGTGATGGCAGAAAAGGAAAGGAGCCCCTGAAAACGCTGGCTACCTATCGCAACATGGGAGGGAAAATCATGTTTGGGCAAAACGTCGTTGCAATGAAGGGTACTATCCGGGTGGGAGATTCAATTGAAGTAATTGCATCGGGATATCCGCCTAATGCAAAATTTTGAAGACAAGCTCTTTCATCAAATCTCCGTCTTCTGCCGAAGCATTGTTTACTCCTTTCGATTTTTTATCGGTATCACGGATGTATCCGATGATGCGCTCCACTTTTTGAGCGGTAAACTTAGAAGAGGCCTCCTTGTAGTCGTTGAGCGCCCAGGTGGTCATGCCTAGCTCTGATGCTGCGTTGCGCTTATCAGGTATTGAAATGTACGCAGCGAGTTTTGCAAAGTAATTATAGAGCGATGGCAGTACCATCTGTATAGGGTTCGACTTGGGGTTCGATTCAAAATAATGGATGATGCGATTGGCTTTCAACACATCTTTTTGTCCGAGTGCTTTTTGCAGTTCCCACACATTGTAGTCTTTGCTGATGCCAATGTTTTGTTCGATGTGCTGTCCATTGATTTCACTTCCCGCAGGCAGAATGATGGCTAGTTTATTTACTGCATTGACCACTTTGCTCAGGTCGGTGCCCAGGTATTCGGCAAGCAATTGAGCAGCGCCTCCATTGATTTTATATCCCCGAGACTTTACGTAGTTTTCTATCCACTCGGGCAACTTGTAATCTTTTATTTTTTGCGAGTCGAATACAACTCCTTGCTTTTCGAGTTGCTTGTAAACTTTTTTTCGTTTGTCGAGTGTCTTGTTTTTGTAGTTGAACACAAGCAGCGTCGACGGAGTTGGTTGCTGCAGATAATGAAGCAGGTGCTTCATGTCTTCATCATCGTCTTCCTTTTTTCGGCTTTTCCATTCCTTCATGTCCTGCGCTTCCTTAACGATTACGACTTGTTTGTCGCCCATCATGGGGAAACTTTTCGCAAGCGACATGACTTGCTCCATCGAAACATCGCGACCGTAAACGATGGTTTGTCCGAATGCTTTGCTGGCTTCGTCCAATACATTGTTTTCAATATAGTCGGTTACCACATCTATGAAGTAGGGCTCTTCACCCATCAGAAAATAAATGGGCTTGAAGTTTTTCAACTCAATATCTCGGATAATGCGAAGATGTTCCATTGGGATAGATGCCGGTTGGATATTGGTGTATTAATCCCAGCGAAGATGACGAACAGACTGTCCTTCGTCGCGAATTTCTTTTAATGCACCAATGCCGACCTGAATGTGTTTATCGACAAAATTGCTGGTGATTTTTTGGTCGCTTTCACTTGTCTTCACTCCTTGTGGCACCATGGGCTGATCGCTTACCAGCAGCAAAGCGCCTGTAGGAATCTTATTGGCAAAACCAACCGTGAAGAGTGTAGCTGTTTCCATGTCGATGGCCATGGCGCGTATACGGCGGAGGTAATCTTTGAATTGGTCGTCGTGTTCCCACACACGGCGGTTTGTGGTGTACACCGTGCCTGTCCAGTAGTCGAGGTTGAGATCGCGTATGGTGGATGATACTGCGCGTTGCAAGGTGAAGGCGGGCATGGCGGGTACTTCCGCCGGGAAATAGTCGTTGCTTGTTCCTTCGCCACGAATGGCAGCAATCGGAAGGACGAAATCGCCGAGCTGATTTTTTTTCTTCAGACCACCGCATTTTCCCAAAAACAAAACAGCTTTGGGCATAATGGCGCTCAGCAGATCCATGATGGTAGCTGCGTTGGCGCTGCCCATGCTGAAGTTGATCATCGTAATGCCATCGGCTGTAGCCATGGGCATGGCTTTTCCTCTGCCGATAATTTCAACTCCGTGCCACTCGGCAAATTTTTGCAGATAGCCGTCGAAGTTGGTGAGCAGTATGTAGCTGCCAAACTGCTCCAGCGTTGCGCCTGTGTAGCGCGGCAGCCAGTTTTTTACGATTTCTTCTTTCGATTCCATCTCGCGGTGTTCTTTGTTTCTTTGTGAAGCATTTTACTTCACTGCTCAAAAGTAACCCGAATCGTGCAGAAGCTTCATTTTCCCCAACCCGATTTAAGGCTGCGCTCCGCCGGCGAAACGCATGAAGTGTGGGATGTGGTTCGAAAAATTTGGGTAGTTCTTACACCCGAAGAATGGGTGCGGCAACATTTGATTCACTACATGAACATTGATCGCGGGTGGTCTCTTTCATTGATGGCAGTCGAGAAAACACTGCGATACAATGGACTTGTGCGCCGCGCCGATCTGGTCATCTTCGACTCGGCTATGCAGCCTGTATTGCTGGCCGAGTGTAAAGCTCCTGACGTTGCACTGAATCAGCAGGTGTTCGATCAGGCCGCGCTGTATAATCGGGCGCTGGGTGTTCAATTTGTCTTGATTACCAACGGTCTTCATACTTCGTGTTGCCGCTTGCACACAGGCTCGCCGGAAGTGGTTTGGCTAAATGAAGTTCCCGCCAGCGATGTTCGCAAGTGATGGTTTGCTGTTTGAATTGCTTGCGCGATTCATAAGAGACTTCTACGATATTTGCCGCCAAATTTTATGCTTGTATGAAGACGGAGTTGGAGAAAATCCTTTCGGTATCCGGTAAGTCGGGAATCTTTAAATTGATAACCGGTGGCCGCGCAACCATCATTGTAGAGTCGTTAGTTGATGGCAAGCGCCTTCCGGTGCATCCTACGCAGAAGGTAAGTTCATTGAGCGACATCACCATGTTTACATATGAGGAGGATGTTCCGCTTCGTGAAATATTTCTGAAGGCAAAAACTGCGTTCGATGGAGGACAGGCTCCCGATCCGAAGAGCGACGGCAAGGTGCTTCGCGATGCGATGAAGAAAATTCTTCCCGACTATGACGAAGAGCGTGTATACGATTCTGACATTCGCAAACTGCTTACCTGGTACAATATCTTACAATCAAAGGATATGCTCGATTTTACCGAGCCTGCTCAGGAGGAATCATCAGAAGAAGCGTAACGGTTATTTTTGAAATGAAGCCGACACAATCGGATTTTTAGGATCTGCGTAGTTGTAGAACCCTTCTCCTTTTTTATCGCCCAGTTTTCCGGCCATTACCATGTTTACCAACAATGGGCATGGTGCATATTTCGGATTTCCAAAACCATCGTGGAGTACACGCAAGATGGATAAGCATGTGTCGAGACCGATGAAGTCGGCCAGACGAAGAGGCCCCATGGGGTGTGCCATTCCGAGTTTCATGATGGTGTCTATCTCTTCCACACCGGCGGTTCCTTCGTAAAGCGTGCATATGGCCTCATTGATCATCGGCATCAAAATCTTATTGGCCACGAAGCCCGGATAGTCATTCACTGCGACCGGAATTTTACCAATCGCTTTCGATAAATCGGTAACAAACGTGGTGACATCATCGGTGGTTGAATATCCGCGAATTACTTCAACGAGCTTCATTACAGGCACCGGATTCATGAAGTGCATTCCTATTACTTGCTGCGGGCGTTGAGTAGCCGCGGCAATTTGGGTGATAGAAATGGAAGATGTATTGGTGGCAAGCACACAATGAGCAGGCGCAAATGAATCGAGCTGACCGAAAATTTTCAGTTTCAACTCGATGTTTTCGGTGGCTGCTTCTATGATTAAATCACGATCGGTACAGGCAGAGGCCATGTCGGTACACAACTGAATGTTGGCCAGTGCTGTGGCCTTATCAGCTTCGGTGAGTGCTCCTTTGGTCACTTGACGGTCCAGGTTCTTGCTGATTGTAGCAAGGGCTTTTTCCAACGCCTCCTGCTTTACGTCAATCAGATTTACAGGGAATCCATTTTGTGCAAAAACGTGCGCAATTCCATTTCCCATTTGACCGGCACCTACCACGGCGATTTTTTTCATCGTCTAAAATTTGGAGGCGAAAATAGGGCGATTGCATGAAATGAATGAAAGAGATTGGGAATCACTCCCGCTTCAATATTTTTACCCAAAACCATTACACGATGAATACGCCGAAGCGATTATTCGATTTTATCTACTATCAATTGGAGCACTATCCGCTCGAACCGATGATGACTTCTAAGATAGGTCAGGAATGGGTGAGCATCACAACGTCGGATTTTGTGGAGCAGATGAATCGTGTGAGTCGGGGTTTGCTTGCATTGGGTGTTAAACCCGGCGACCGTGTGGCTCTTATAACGAATTCAAATCGGCATGAGTGGGATATTGTCGATCACGCCGTCATGCAAATAGGTGCGGTAGATGTGCCTATTTATCCAACCATGACAGCCGATGATTGCGAGTATATCCTGAACCATTGCGAAGCTGCTTACTGCTTTGTTTCCAATGAAGAGCTTTACAATAAGATAGAAAGTATAAAAAGTAAATGCCCTGCATTGAAGGAGATTTATGTGTTTGATAAGGTCGCAGGGGCGCCGCATTGGAGCAGCTTGTTTGAGCTTGGCGAAGCTGTCGCCGCTGAGGAAGTAGTGAAATTAAGTGAGGCGGTGCATGAACATGATCTGGCCACCATTATCTACACTTCGGGCACGACAGGTCTGCCGAAGGGTGTGATGTTGAGCCATCGAAATGTGGCGAGCAATGCGATCGATTGCGAGGAGCGATTGCCGCTACTCGAGAAGGGCAAAAGCCGATGTCTGAGTTTTTTGCCGATATCACACATCTACGAGCGGATGCTGCACTACATGTACATAGCGAACGGAATTCACATGTATTTGTCGGGTATGGAAACGATCAAGGATGATCTGGCCGTAGCGCGTCCAAATATTTTTACCGGTGTACCTCGTCTGTTTGAAAAGTTTTACGATGGTATTTATCAAAAGGGGATAGCGAATACCGGCATTAAGAAGAAATTGTTTTCGTGGGCCCACAACCTGGCGTTGCGCTGGGAACCCGATGGAGCCAATGGAGCCTGGTATGAAATGCAATTGGGAGTAGCGCGAAAGCTTGTTTTCAGTAAAGTGAAAGCGGCCTTGGGACTTACCGAAATTCAGGCGGTTGCTTCGGGCAGTGCGGCATTGCAGGCGCGACTGGCACGTTTCTTCAATGGCGCCGGTATTCCGGTGCTCGAAGGATATGGTCTTACTGAAACTTCACCGGTGATTTCCGTGAACACGCTGAGAAAGCCGCAGATGCTGCGTATTGGAAGTGTAGGAAAGGTGATTGCTGATGTGGAAGTTCGAATTGCCGAAGACGGCGAGATACTATGCAAGGGCCCCAACGTAATGCTTGGCTATTACCGTGATCCGG
>JBJTRD010000461.1:0-2395 GCA_046075945.1 Flavobacteriales bacterium | reverse complement strand
CGGTAATGGGCATCGTTCAAAAGTCTGCCACGTGTGCTGCTACCAACATCATCGCCGGTTTGGGTATGGGTATGCTTTCAACAGCAATGCCTGTGATCCTCTTCGCAGGTGCTATCTGGGGCGCTTACGCTCTCGCCGGCTTCTACGGTGTGGGTATCGCAGCTTCAGCGATGATGGCAAACACTGCAATGCAACTTGCAATCGATGCCTTCGGTCCTATCGCCGACAACGCCGGTGGTGTAGCGGAAATGAGTGAGCTCCCTGCGGATGTTCGCGAAAAAACAGACATCCTCGACTCAGTAGGTAATACAACAGCCGCCATCGGTAAAGGGTTTGCAATTGCTTCGGCTGCTCTTACAGCGTTGGCTTTGTTCGCTGCTTATGTGACATTCACAGGCATTAATGGTATCAACATCTTCGACGCGAAAGTGCTTGCCGCGCTCTTCATCGGTGGTATGATTCCCGTTGTGTTCTCTGCCCTTGCGATGAACTCGGTGGGTAAAGCTGCGATGGACATGGTGAACGAAGTGCGTCGCCAGTTCCGCGAAATTCCGGGTATCATGGAAGGAAAAGGAAAGCCTGAATACAGCAAGTGCGTCGAGATTTCTACTCGTGCTGCACTGCGCGAAATGATGCTTCCCGGTGTAATCACTATTGTTACTCCTATCATCATCGGTTTAGTAATGGGTGCTGAAGCGCTCGGAGCTTACATGGCCGGTGTTACAGTGAGCGGTGTGTTGTGGGCTATCTTCCAGAACAACGCCGGTGGTGCGTGGGACAATGCTAAGAAGTCATTCGAGAAAGGCGTTGAAATCGAAGTAAACGGAAAGAAAGAAATTTTCTACAAGAAATCTGAGCCGCACAAAGCAGCCGTTGTGGGTGACACGGTGGGTGATCCATTCAAAGACACTTCCGGTCCTTCTATGAACATCCTCATCAAGTTGTCGTGCCTGGTTGGTCTTACCCTCGCGCCACTATTGGGCGAACACGCTCATGGTAAAGACGCTTGCTGCACCGATGGCAAAAAGACTGAATGCAGCCATGAGCAAGGCGCAGGATCTTCTTGCTGCAAAGACAAGAAAACAGAATGCTCCGGTCATGAAAGCGCTGCGACTGAAAGCACCACCTACCAAATGACTTCAACCGATTCTACAACCACTCACTAATACGCGAATTGATGAATACCTTAAGAATAACTTGCCTCTCACTGATTGCAGCATTATCGCTTGCATCGTGCGGCGAAAAAAGTTCTCTACCACTGGGTGCATGCGACTGCGCTGCCATTGAAGACATCAATAGCCCGGACTTTGCCAAGTGCAAGGATTTGCGTAAAGATGCCAAATTCGAAACAGAGTACATCAAGTGCAAGCAGGCCATTAAGAGTGGTATTAGTGACACATCAAAAATCACTATTGGCTCGGCTGAAAATGCGACGAACTTATCTGCCGGTGATGGAAATTACATCGTCGATGTTACCACCTCAACGGTGAACTGGACAGGCCAAAAAGCAATTGGCAAATCACATACTGGAGTTATTGCATTAAAGCGCGGTAGCCTAACTATTTCGGGTGAAAAAATTACCGGCGGTGAAATAGTTGCTGATATGACCACACTCACGGATACAGATTTAAGTGGTGCTGAAAAGGGCAAACTAGAGTCACATCTTAAGAGCCCTGATTTCTTTGATACTGCCAAATTTGGTGAAGCAACTTACACGATTGTTTCAGGTGAGAAAATGAATGCTGTGAAATACGCAGTAAAAGGTAAGTTAACTGTCAAAGGAATAACCAAGGACCTCAATTGCGAAATCAATGTTATCGCTAACAATGCAGATGTAATCGTAGCCGGCGGCTTGGTTTTCGATCGTTCGCAGTTTGATGTTCGCTTTGGTTCAGGAAAATTCTTCGACAACCTGGGCGACAATTTGATTGAAGTAGATTACCTTGAAACTCGATATCAAGGGTAAGAAACAGTAATATCCATTGATAAAAATGAAAAGAGCCGCATGATGCGGCTCTTTCTGTTTCTATTGTAATCTGTTCACTTAAAAAGTCCGTGCAACTGGCCATCGACTCCTGCGATAATCTTTCCCAATTCTTCAGGCTTCTCGTGGAAGCGATTATTATCGATATCAATCACAAGCATTTTTCCCTTGTTGTAGGTGCTAATCCAAGCCTCGTAACGCTCATTAAGACGAGTTAAATAATCAAGACGAATAGCTTCTTCGTATTCGCGGCCGCGTTTGCCAATGTTGTCGACCAGCGCCGGAACAGATGCACGCAGAAAAATAAGCAGGTCAGGTGGCGTGATGAATTCATCCATCACATTGAACAGGTCCACATAATTTTCGAAATCACGGGTTGTCATCAAACCCATGGCGTGCAAATTGGGAGCG
>JBJTRD010000460.1:0-4354 GCA_046075945.1 Flavobacteriales bacterium | reverse complement strand
GACAAATTCTAAAAGACCAATATTCCGGGTTACTACGCAATTGGCGATTGTACACCGGGCCAGGCGCTCGCTCACGTTGCAAGTGCAGAGGGAATTATCTGCGTAGAGCAAATTGCGGGTCATCACCCCCAACCGCTCGATTATGGCAACATTCCCGGATGCACCTATTGCACACCCGAGATTGCGTCGGTGGGTCTTACCGAGCGGGCCTGTAAGGAAAAGGGACTTGAAGTGAAAATTGGCAAGTTCCCGTTCTCAGCTTCCGGAAAGGCAAGTGCAGCGGGTCACAAAGACGGATTCGTGAAGCTGATTTTTGACGCCAAGTACGGTGAGTTGCTCGGTGCGCATATGATTGGCTACAATGTAACCGAGATGATTGCAGAGTGCGTGGCACTGCGCAAATTGGAAACCACCGGTGAAGAATTAATCAAGACCGTTCATCCGCACCCGACGATGAGCGAGGCCATAATGGAAGCGGCTGCGGCTGCTTATGGTGAAGTGATTCACCTCTAACGAACGTTCAGTTTTCGGGGTATCCGTCGTTTACCCAGCACTGGATTTTGTTGATTTGATCCTGGGTTAAAGCTGAGTTCTGGGGCATCGATTGGTTGGTAATAACCTCCCTCTTAAACTGTCCATTTTGTAAAATGGCATTCAGGCCATTGTAACTTGAATACCCCGGATGGCAACCTGAGGTTGCACAACGCGAGTCGATGATGGATTTTATTTCGCCATCATAGGTAGGGTGTGAACCGTCGCAAACAGGACTGAGTTTAGCGTTTTCTTTTTTACAGGTCGCCAACGCAAGTATAAGAGCTACGGCGAAGAAAAATTGTTTCATAGTGTATGGCATAAAAAAACCCACTAACTACTTAGTGAGTTTTTAATTTGTTATCAGGATTAATTCTCTGCGACCTCTTTTTTCTTGCGGCCACGTTTCGGTTGCTCCTGATCTACCCATTTGTCGTTTTTGTGTTCTCCCATAACTACAACTTCTTTCTCGGGGAACACTCCATATCGCTGGGCAATAAGCATCATACCTTCACGTGTGGGGCTGTACATCATCACAGGGCTAGCCATGCCTTTGTTCTTTACACCCACATAAAACCCATTCTTTAAACGAGCGGGTTTGGTTGCCGGTCTGCCGGCTGACTTTTTTCCGTTCATGGGGCGCAAGATACATCCGAATATCGCTAACGGATTCTTAAAAAATCAATAAAATATGATTCTTGGTGAAAATAATTCGCAGCCGCTGATAGTCAGTAGAATATGGAGAAACAGAATGGTCAGGCAATTTCAGGTTCCAAACATGTGATACGCACTTTTTCAAGAGCGTACTCAACTTCCTTTTTTGTGTTTAAACGACTGAAAGAGAATCGAATACTGGCACATCCGGGCTTCAAAGCTCCAATGGCATCCAATACATGCGATCCCTTGGCTGCACCACTGCTGCATGCACTTCCTCCGCTGCATGCAACTCCTTCCAAATCAAGAAGAAACAGGAACATATCAGCATTTTTAGTGGGGGGGAATGTGACGTTCAAAACCGTGTAAAGGCTTTCCGTGTTTCGTGAATCGCCATTGAAAACCAGTCCCCGGATGCTGTTTTCAAGTTCGGAGGCCATGAATTGTTTCAGTCCCGAAACATGTAGCTGGTGTTCTGTCAATTCTGAATAACTGAGCTCCAGGGCTTTAGCCATTCCAACAATACCGCTGAGGTTTTCGGTGCCACCTCGAATCCCTCGTTCTTGACCGCCTCCGGTGATATCGGGATTAATTTTTACCTTCTTATTGATGTAAATGAAGCCTACGCCTTTGGGCCCGTGAAACTTATGGGCCGATGCGTTTAAAAAATGAATCGGCAAGGAGCTCAGATCGAATGCGTAATGCCCCATCGTTTGAACTGTATCGCTATGAAAAATCGCATGGTATTTCTCGCACAGGGCACTCACTTCTGTTATGGGCAGTAAGTTGGCAATTTCATTGTTCCCATGCATGAGCGTTACAAAAGATTTTTCATTCGAAGCCAGCAGAGTTTCGAGATGATGCAGATCTACTTGTCCTTTCGAATCAAGATTTACCAGGCTGAGTTTGATACCGTGCTGCTTCGACATTACCTCGGCCGTTTTAATGACGGCACTGTGCTCGATGGCTGATGTGATGATCTGCTTGCACCCGAGATCGTGCACGGCAGCATGCATGGCCAGATTATCGGCCTCGGTGCCCCCGCTGGTGAAGTAGATTTCTGCCGGTGTACAGTTCAATAACTTGGCTATCGTGCGTCGCGATTGTTCGATGGCCGACTTTGTTTTGCGACCAAACGCATGCGAAGAAGACGGATTCCCGAAATATTCGGTCAGGTAAGGAAGCATGGCCTGAGCTACTTCAGGTAAAACTGGCGTAGTCGCGGCATTATCGAGATAGACGTTCATCGGGATGGGACGATTGATCATTGCAATCGTTGGTCAAATTTCTGAAAAAATGGGGTAAATTCAAATACCAGCTACCTCTTTTACAGTTTTAATGACGGACTCTGCAAGGGCTGCTGCTTCTTCTTTATTTACGTGTTCTGCAATTATGCGAACGATGGGTTCAGTATTGCTCTTGCGCAGATGCACCCAGCCATCGGTAAAGTCGAGCTTGACACCGTCGATGGTGTTGACCTCAGCGGTGGGGTAAAGCGTTTCTACTTTTTTGAGTATGCCATCGACATCCATTCCCGGTTGTAATTCAATTTTATTCTTGGAGATTTCATAGCGCGGATAGCTATCGCGCAGGGCAGTCATGGTCAATTTCTTTTTTGCAAAGTGTGTTAGGAATAAGGCCAGCCCCGCAAGTGCATCACGCCCGTAATGTGTTTCAGGATAGATAATACCTCCATTTCCTTCACCGCCAATGACAGCCTGTGTGCGTTTCATGGCTTCCACCACATTCACCTCACCAACAGCTGCTGCCGTGTAGGTGCCACCATTTCGAATGGTAATATCACGCAGAGCGCGTGTGCTCGATAAATTGGAAACAGTGTTGCCGGGCTTTTTTGAGAGCACATAATCGGCTACAGCTACCAGCGTATACTCTTCTCCGAAAACACTTCCGTCTTCGCATACAAATGCAAGACGATCAACATCGGGGTCAACGACGATTCCCATATGGCAACCTTTTGATTTTACCAGTGCCGATATATCTGTCAAATGCTCGGGTAATGGTTCCGGGTTGTGTGGGAAGTGTCCGTTGGGTTCACAATGAATGGTTTCTATTCGCATCACTCCGAGCGCTTGAAGCAACGCCGGAATGAATATCCCGCCGCTACTATTGACTGCATCAACGGCGACATACAAATCTGCTGAGGCAATGGCTTTTGCATCCACCAATTCGAGTCCGAGAATATGTTGGATATGTGCTTCGAGATAGTTTTTTTCCTGTACTAAACCCAATTCATGAATACTTGCAAATGAGACCTCGTTCGATTCGGCTAGGCGAAGCACCTCTGTTCCTTCTGCTGCGGAAATGAATTCGCCTTTCTCGTTGAGCAGTTTCAAGGCATTCCATTGAATCGGGTTGTGGCTTGCAGTCAGTATAATACCTGCATGAGCTTTTTCTGCGGGCACCGCAATCTCAACTGTTGGGGTGGTCGATAAACCGAGATCGATAACATCGGCGCCCATTCCTACCAAAGTGTTGCACACTAAGCCATTCACCATTGAACCGCTGATGCGGGCATCTCGGCCAACTACCACACGGATTTTCGGGGTATTATTTTTTTTCTGAATTAACGCGCAAAACGATGCGGTGAATTTTACCACATCAATAGGAGTAAGTCCTTCGCCTTCTGCACCACCCATGGTGCCGCGAATTCCTGAAATTGATTTAATGAGTGTCAAAGCAGTTGGAGTTAATAAGAAGAGCGCAAGTTAACGGTTGAAATCATGATTTAAAGGACACTTTCTATCAACACTACTTTTGTAAGATTCGATGAATTACCTGGCCCACTCATTCCTATCATTTTCCCATGAACCGATTTTATTCGGGCAATTCATTGCAGATGATATAAAGGGCAGCCGCTGGCGTGAGTTTCCTGCGGCTGTGCAACAGGGTATACTACTGCATCGATATATCGACGATTTCACCGATAATCATCCGAAAGTAGTGGAGCTTCGAAAGCTTTTGCATCCGCGTTTAGGCAAATTTTCGGGAGTTGCTCTGGATGTCCTCGTCGACCATGTGCTTTGCATGCGCTGGGAACAGTATGAGGAGACGAGCCATGATGTCTGGATAGGAACGACGTACGATTTACTGGCAGCGAGAGGTTCAGAAATGAGCGAAAAACGCAAGTTTATTCTGGAGAATATGATTA
>JBJTRD010000459.1:0-3775 GCA_046075945.1 Flavobacteriales bacterium | reverse complement strand
TTGCAGTGCAGCACTGGAAAAAGAAGTCTGGAGGCTGCTTTGCTACTTAGCGGGCTAGAATTCCACAAAATCTATCCTGTCGTTCGGACTTCGTAAATATTTCAGGAAGTGTGCAGTGAACTCAAATGTTCTTTCAGCACTTGTTGCAGTATGCCATTAGATTCAAGGATGTGTTCTACAAATTCACGAAACGCCCCGTCACCACCTGCAGTTTGTGTTGTAAAGTGAACAAAGTCTTTTACGTATTTCGGGGCATTCGAAGGACACGCCGAAAAACCTACTTCACGCAACAATGGCATGTCGCCTAAATCGTCGCCGATAAAGGCTATCTCACTCATTTGGATGTTCAATTCGGAACACAAGCTTTGAGCAAGTCCCAATTTGTTTTTCACCCCTTGATACAGCCGGTCAATTCCCAGCTTTTCCGCTCTGCGCTGGACGATGATTGTGTCTTCACCGGTAACGATGGCCATTGGAATTTTGGCCAAACGCAAAAACAACACACCTGCGCTATCGGAAGTATTGAACTTCTTCCACTCATTGCCTTGCTGGTCGTAATACATGCCACCGTCGGTCCACACTCCATCAATGTCCGTTATAACCAGTTTCGGAAGTATCATACAATCATGGTTGGATAAATAACTTCATCAGCAGGAATATCTGCAACCGCTGCTTTGCCGACAATAAGATTTCGGTCACGCCATTTTACACCATCACCCGGAGATAGCATATGAATGTCGGCTTCAGTGATTATTTCGCCCTTTTTGATAAGACGCTTACTGGCCACCGAACGTTCCAGCTTCATGCGTGCACCTTGTGTGCTTTCTTCGATAAAAATATCCTCTACACCAAGCGACATTTCCAGCATTCGGATGTCGCGCACCATGCGCATTACCCCATCGGGACCAAGCGAGCCTGCCTGGTCGGTGCCCTTCATACGACGGTCGATGGTAATGTGCTTTTCAATCATTTTAGCACCCATTGCAACAGCTGCAATAGCCGTAGAAATACCTATCGTATGATCCGAAAAACCAATGGTGTATTTACCGAAGTGCTTCTGTAGATACTTAATCGTGTTTAGGTTCACATTCTTCGGGTTGGTCGGATATTCTGATACGCAATGCAGAATGCTGATTTGGTCGTGGTGACGACTCACCTCTTCGAGTGCCTCTTCCAACTCCTGTTTGCCGGCCATTCCGGTCGAGAGAATGATGGGGATTTTAGTTTCCGCCAGCGCATTCAACAGAGGAAGATTCGTTAAATCGCGGCTAGCCACCTTCAGATAATCGGGCGAGAAATACTTCAGAATGCTCAGGCAATTTTGAGAGCACAGTGTTTCAACAAAATCAAGACCGTTCGCCTTGGCGTGTTTGAACACTTCAAAATGTTCTTCATCGGTAAGCTCCAAAAATTCGCGGTGCTCGCCATAGGTTGCACCAAAAGAGTGAGGGCTGTTGTATGGCCTGTTCATTTGCGACAAGCTCAGCTCATGTTTGAGGTCGCGTTTGGTAAGCTTCACGGCATCCATACCCTTCAGGTCGAGCCCGAAAAGGTTGTCATCTATTTTTCGCGCCACCATGTCGGTCAACAGATTGGCCAAATCCACACTTCCATTGTGGTTCTGACCTATCTCACCGATGATATAAATTCCTTCCTTGTTCATTTGAATAATGTGCTGTTCAACCTTCTCCTACTGAAATAAGTTCAATAAAAAAACGGAACGCACAAATATGCCACAGATACCATCAAAATTGAATTTACGGCCACAAATAATTCGCTTATGTATTCGCAGAGACACTATTGTTGGTTTATTCTCCGGCGATAAAAACGTTCTGGATTGGGCTATTGATGAATGGCTTATTATTGCATTCACAGTGTTTGCAGATGCAGACCTCATGAATAAAATCAAGGGAAATATTTTGCCTATTCAATCCACGATGGCTTCGTGCAATTCAACAGCCTTAACGCTATGGTAAGTGAACTTTCCCGTGTGTTGCGCCTCTACCGAGAAGTGGAAAAGAAATGGGCCAGTGAAGACCGCACCAGCGACGAGCATATGGCGGCTGCGTGTTTGATTGAATATCAATCGTACCGATTACAAGATTTAGCAAGGTTCGATCGGCTGATAGGATTTAGAGTGTTGGTTCGAACATTACGAAGAATTGTGGCGCGGAAACAAGGGCTGCGTGTACTCGACGCCTCGGCAAAATCAATCATCATTAGTAGCAGTAATAATGTCGATGCTATCATCGAGTACATTGGCCGATGCAGTAAAACAAATTTGCATAGTTATCTGGACCGCGATCATATGTCGCTGGGAGACTTCTCCGTGTGGCCATTGTTTTTTCGCTGGCTTCCATTTGCGCTTCGTCAAGCTCTTACGTGCGTTGTCAGCCCATACCGAAGCTCGCTTGCACTCACCATCGCTGAAGTGGTCGAAATAGCATTTCTGGTTAAATACGCTAAATCAAATTCTATTCATCAGATTTTCGACTTCTTGCCCTACGAAGTCGATAGTAATTTCATGTATCTTGTTTTGCGCGATAGCGGTATTAGCCTCTTCAAAATTCCTTCTTCCGGACCATTGGCAACGCACCACAGAATCATTTTAAGCGACGATGTTGTTTTTAGTTCGCCCTATCATTACGAAGAGCTGGAAAAATTCCGCGACACCATTCGTGTGAAGAACATTCATTTATGGCCGCCCTATAATTCCAGAAAAATCTATGACCTTTATAAAAACAACAATCGCTGCGAAGAATCAAACACCATTGGCTTCTATAGCCATGGTGCCTGGCTTCGAAAGGTTCAGAAACACGCCGATTATGGTGGGCGAATAGCAGAAGCAGAAGAAGCTATTTTGCAAATGCTCGGAAAAATTACTCAAAAGCAAAACCACTATAAAATTCAAATTTTTCCGCATCCGAAAGAACTTCGCCCCGAATTGAAAAGTGCTATGGAGGCGCATTACAGAAACTGTATCGGTCACGATCGGTTTGTCATATACGATGCGCAAGGTGGCACTTCGCAGCATTTTGCAAAATCGGAAATCGCCATTGCCGCATTTAGCACCGTATTGTACGAACGTCTTTACAGCGGATTCAAAACACTTATTGGTAATATGTTCATTGGTCAGTTTCCCATGAACAGAAGTCCATTGAATTCGATTTGTTTTCAGACACAAGAAGAACTCGAAGCAATGCTCGATAAATTTGGGTCTATGGATACGGATGCGTATTTCGAGTCGACCGCATTGAGCGATTATCGAATGGAGGCATTTCCCGAACCCTGACCATTTCTAAATGAACTTTCTGCTCATTAATTACGATTTTCCGCCCAACCCCGGCATTGGTGGACGCAGATGGGCGAAGCTGGCCAAAGCCCTTGCTCTGGAGGGTCATCACATTTTCGTCATTAAAGCAGAACATCCCGGAGGTATCAATACGTCGCCGTGGACCAGCGATACAAAGCATCCGAATATTCATATTTATGATGCCGAACGTGTTTATCCCAAGTCACTTTCTCATCCGGAAAAGACTCTTGTTGCGCGGGCTCAATACAAGTTTCACCATTGGCTATTGAAATTGAAACAAGAGGGAACTATCTACGACCAATCAATTGGGTGGGAAAAAAATTTGATCCCAATAGCCAACCAAATCATTTCAGCAAACGCAATTGATGTCATAATTGCCACCGGTGCGCCCTGGAACCTGCTTGTATATGCTGCAAAACTCAAAGAACAATTCCCTAAATGTAAATTGCTTACTGACTATCG
>JBJTRD010000458.1:0-2292 GCA_046075945.1 Flavobacteriales bacterium | reverse complement strand
CGTGAATTCAAGAAATAACTATCGCATGTCAATTGCGTAATCCAATGCGAGTTCGTAGCCACGAAGTCCAAAACCGCTAATAACTCCCACACAATTAGCTGCGGTGAGTGAGTTGTGACGAATTTCTTCGCGGGCGTGAATATTACTGATGTGAACTTCGACTACCGGTGAACTTATCGCAGCAATCGCATCGGCAAGCGCTACACTCGTATGCGAATACCCACCGGGATTCAACACAATTGCATCAAATGAAAATCCAACCTCATGTAATTTATTGATGAGCTCTCCCTCCACATTACTTTGATAAAACTCCAGACGAACTTCACTGTAAATCTTCATTAACAGAGAGAGGTAGGTTTCAAAATCCTGATGGCCGTAAACTTCCGGCTCACGTTTACCCAACAGATTTAAATTGGGGCCATTGATTATTATGATGCGCTTCGACATAATCAATCCGGCTCAGCCAAGGTGGCTTGCTTCCAGGTTTCTTCAGTAATGCTTGTGCCGTTGCGGAAATAATAGATTGCTGTCTTGGAAACAACCTTTTTGTATTTGTCTACTTTGTTACCGATTTTCACCAAACGTTCAGTTACCATTTTATTTCCGAGCTTGTAAGAGTTTTCGGTAACACCCTGCCTCAAACTCTCGGTTCCGGGAACTGCCTTATAGTCCTCCTCTTTTCTTGGCTCACCGGCACTTTTTGAAAATGCTTCCTTCCGCGCCTCGTATTGCTGATTCGACGACTTGCTTTCACGCTGCATGTCCTCAAATTCTGCATCACGCTTTTTACGCTCTATTTCCATTGCGTTTTCACGAGTCTTGAGATTCTTGCCTTCGACCAATTTCTCGGCATCGTTCTTCTTTTGATCAATTACCAGTTGCGTGTTCGTTATGCGCTGGTTTGCACCTTGCTTGTCATCCTTCGCTTGAATATCAGCTTCCTTCTTTTGAAATTCTACCTGAGATGCCTTTTGTTTGCGGCGTTGCTCACCGGTATCCCCTACTGACTTTTGCTTGTCTCGGGTAATTTGAGCCTTCATCATATTTTCAGTGCGCTGGGTGTCACCCTTTCGCACAAATGCTTGCGACTGTTCTTCATGTCTTTCATAAAGATCTTTACTCTCCTCAACCCGCTGTTTTCTGTACCGATCATTTTGTTCGATTGAAGCCTGAAATTCGCGCTTCTTCCCTGCGCCTTCTTCCGATTCACGTATGCGCACATCAGCGCGTTTACTTGCTTCGGCCTCTTCTTTCCCCCGATTCTTTTTCTTACGCTCATTATCAGAAATAGCCGCATTTTGTATCCCGGCGCCGATGCTCATCAATTCTGATTGATTTTGAAACTGGTTTTGAATATTTTCCTCATTTATGGAAACCAGCACATCGTTGTCCTTGTCTTTTTGCTCAAAAAACTCTGCAAATTCTTTCACCTCCTGACTTTTCATACGCACCTTATTGTCGTATTCCTTTTCTGCAGCTTCCCGGTAGTAACGCTCGACCTGATCTTCAGCTTCAACATTAACATCACTATCCCAGTTGCGCTTTTTAGCTCTCAGTTTGGCCTCGGCTGCCAAACGTGCTTCCTCCAATTCGCGTTGCTTGCGCTCTTGATCCAAACGTTCCTGTTCGAGCAATTCTGCTAAGCGTTGCTCAGCAGCTAAGCGCTCTGCCTCCGCAAGAGCAGACAATGAATCAGCAAGTGCCTTGGCGGCGTTGGCATCGTTTTCTGCCATCTGCGCAATCAGCAAGTCGATTGTTTCAATTTTGGACTTCGGATATTGTGCCTCCGACTTTACAAGTAATGCAGCCTCATAACGCTCGCGTGCTTCAGGTAGCTTCTGCTCTGTAAACAATCCATCCGCCACAGCAATAATCTCCTGGTACTCCTTCTCTATGCGCTCACGTTCGGCGTTGGCTGCTGCGTTGGCATCGTCCAAATCTTTCTGGGCCTTTCGCTGTTCAATCAGGGCCTCCAGCTCGATAATCTTTTCCTTTGGAAATTGCTCTGCAGGTTTAATGTCGGAAGCCGCCCTGTAATGCATGATCGCTTGCTCCAACTTATCTTCATCCTGACTTCTGGCTCCAAGGGCCAATTTATCCTGGTATTCCTGCTCCTTGCGTAAACGATCAGCTTCATACGCTAGGATATCCTTAAGAGCAGATTCCGCCTTTAATATCTGATCTTTCGGATAACTTTCGGTTGGATATAACTTGGATGCTTCTCTATACTTCTCAATGGAAACGGCAAAATCCTTATTCGTAAATTTCTTATCGGCATCCTCGATCATTGCG
>JBJTRD010000457.1:0-6987 GCA_046075945.1 Flavobacteriales bacterium | reverse complement strand
CGGATGTCAAGCGACAACCAATACTGTTGTAGTTGCCCCGGCTCCAGGAGCACCAACAGCAACAGCAACTGTTACAGGAAGCTTGACTTGTTTGATTCCAACGGTTGACATTACAGTAACTGCTACAGGGGGTGTTGGTCCTTACACAGGCACGGGCACATTCTCAGAAGGTGCGGGTTCATTCAACTACACCATCACCGATGCCAACGGATGTCAAGCGACAACCAATACTGTTGTAGTTGCCCCGGCTCCAGGAGCACCAACAGCAACAGCAACTGTTACAGGAAGCTTGACTTGTTTGATTCCAACGGTTGACATTACAGTAACTGCTACAGGCGGCGTAGGACCTTACACAGGCACGGGCACATTCTCAGAAGGTGCGGGTTCATTCAACTACACCATCACCGATGCCAACGGATGTCAGGCTACAACCAATACTGTTGTGGTAGCTGCCGCCCCTGGCACTCCAACAGCCACTGCATCAGTAAGCGGTTCACTGACTTGCCTTGTTCCAACGGTGGACATCACGGTAACTGCTACAGGCGGTGTTGGTCCTTACACAGGCACGGGCACATTCTCAGAAGGTGCGGGTTCATTCAACTATACCATCACCGATGCCAACGGATGTCAAGCGACAACCAACACGGTTGTGGTAGCACCGGCCCCTGGCACTCCAACAGCAACAGCAACTGTTACGGGAAGCTTGACATGCTTGATCCCAACGGTTGACATCACGGTAACTGCTAAAGGCGGTGTTGGTCCTTACACAGGCCCGGGCACATTCTCAGAAGGTGCGGGTTCATTCAACTATACCATCACCGATGCCAATGGATGTCAAGCGACAACCAATACTGTTGTAGTTGCCCCGGCACCAGGAGCACCAACAGCAACTGCAACTGTTGCAGGAAGCTTGACTTGTTTGATCCCAACGGTTGACATTACAGTAACTGCCACAGGCGGTGTTGGTCCATACATAGGCACCGGAGTTTTTGCAGTGGGTGAAGGATCCTATACTTACACAGTAACAGACGATAATGGTTGTGAGGCCACTACAAATACTGTTGTAGTGGCGCCGCCTGCCGGCGCGCCAACTGCGAATGCTTCAGGTCCTGCTTTCGCGCTGTGTGAAGGCCTTACACTAGCTCTTACTTCACAGGAAATTGCAGGCGCCAACTACAGCTGGACCGGGCCGGGCGGATTCTCTTCTACCAACTCCGATGTATTTATCCCGAATGTGGATGCGGCAGATGCCGGACCATATTTCTACGCTATCAGTGTGGGCATCTGCACCGATTATGATACTGTAAACGTTGCTGTTGCTCAGCCAACATCTTCAGCTCAGAACATTGCATTGTGCAATGGACAATCATACACACTTCCAAGTGGAGTGGTTGTGAGCGCTGCAGGAACATACACTTCTGAACTTCAGAATAGCAATGGTTGCGATTCAACAATAACGACTACGGTTTCTATTGTAAATGAATTTGTAGTTGAATTGGACGCAGCTATTTGTGAAGGTGAGTCGTATGAAATGCCTAATGGAGGTTTAGTTTTCGCCTCGGGTGAATACAGCTTCGAATTCACCAGTGCCGGCGGTTGTGACTCTACCGTGATAGTGACACTCGAAGTAAATCCAACGTACTATCAGTTGCAAAACATAACAATATGTGGTGGGGAGTCGTACGAACTTGCTGATGGTACATTTGTAACATCAACCGGTCTGTATGAGGTTCCGTTTAATACGACTGCTGGTTGCGATTCGATCATAGCGGTTCAACTCAATGTGTTGGCAGTGCCAGCGCCGGTTGAGTTCGATATTAATCTGTGTGCAGGCGAAAGCACCACACTTGCCGATGGCACAGTGGTGAGTGCAGGCGGAACATACGAATTGACATTGCAAGCAGCCAACGGTTGTGACAGCGTGCAAATGTATAATGTTCAGGTTTGGCCGAACTACAACGATACTATCGAGGTGGTGATTTGCTATAATGAACAGTACGAACTGCCCAATGGAACTGTCGTTTCCGATGCAGGAGAATACCTTGTTCTTGATGAACAGAGCATCAACGGCTGCGATTCAACCCTCGTAATAAAAGTGTATGAACTCGAGCCGGTTGTGCAACAGGTAGCGGTGACGCTTTGTTTCAATCAAGCGTATATACTACCTGATGGTACAAGCGTAGGTGATGAAGGTATCTATGACTTCGTGTTGTCATCGGCCAATGGTTGCGACTCGCTTGTAACTTATCAGCTGGAAGTTGCCGAGGAAATTTTTGGTGAGCCTGAGCAAGTATTGTTGTGTGCAGGAGAATCGCACACGCTGCCCAATGGCCAGGTTGTTTCAACTACGGGTCAGTATACCAGTGTTCTTACTTCAGATGCGGGTTGCGACTCAACCATTGTTTCAGCAGTTGTTGCGTTGGATTACATTTTCACGGAGGTTGCTGATTTTGCATGTCAGGGTGATTTGTATACGCTGCCTGATGGATCAACGGCCAACGTAAGCGGTGTATACCAGTCCATTCTCACCAACGAAGTGGGTTGTGATTCTACCGTTCAGGTTACACTCACATTTACTCCTCCTGTGATGGTGAGCATCATCCCGGAAACGGATTCACTCGCTATTTGTGCCGGTGATACATTGATGCTTATTGCTGATGGAGCGATGGCGTTCAATTGGTCGTCGCTGAACCCACTTTCTGCGCAGGATGGGCAAATGATTGAGGCATATCCCGCCACCAACGGATACATTAGTGTAGTGGGTCAGAACATGGGTTGTGAAGGTCGTGATAGCATCTACGTTACTGTGAACGCACTGCCCGAAATGCAAATACTGGCGCCTGATGCAATTTGTATGGGCGATACGGTTACCATTAGCGCAACCGGCGCCGATAGCTTGTTGTGGATGAATGACGATATTCTGACATGTCCTACTTGTTCTGAAAACCAAGTGAGTCCGACATCTGAAACACTCTTTATGGTGGGCGGTTGGAATGGTGAGTGTTATGGAACAACGTCGTTCACCATGGAGGTTCAGGCATTGCCGGTGGCTTCGCTCTTCGGCGATACATTGGTTTGTGCTTATAGTCCGGCTGACTTGTTTGCTGCAGGTGGTGAATCGTATATCTGGAGCAACGGTGAAACGACTCCTTCGATTACCGTTCAACCGAGCGAGACAACCGTTTACCAGGTAGTGGCTATTTCGGGTATTTGTGCTGATACCACCATGATCACTGTTGAAGCGATGCCGCTTCCACAGATTGAAACCAGCAACGATACTACGATTTCGCTCGGAGGCGAGGTGCAGTTGTTTGCAACCGGCGGCATCAACTACTCGTGGTCACCAGGTGATGATTTGTCATGCACTGTATGCTCTGACCCTCTCGCCATACCGACAGAATCAATGACCTATTGTGTGCAGGCGTTGAATGAATTTGGTTGCACCGACACATCTTGCTTACGCATTGAGGTTTCTGAAGCTTGCGAAACGTTCTTCATCCCAAATGCGTTTGCACCGGAGCGCGGCGGTCACGAAATGAATGACTGTTTCGGACCATTTGGCGAAGAATGTTTTGCGTCGATGCGCATGCGTGTATTCGACCGCTGGGGTCAATTGGTGTTTGAGTCAACCAGTTTTGAAGATTGCTGGGATGGCAACCATCAAGGCAAGAAGGTGAACTCGGGAGTGTTTGTTTACTATTTTGATGGAGTGCTTATCAATGGTGATCCATTCTATAGAAAAGGAAATGTAACTGTGATACGCTAATGAAAAAACTTGTACTCATATTCGGCCTAATGGCAATTCTGAGCATGGCACAGGGTCAGGATTTGCATTTGTCACAGTTTACCATGGCTCCACTCATGATAAATCCCGCATCTTCAGGTGCGGTGATGCCGCGTGAAGCGACCGTAACACATCGTAATCAATGGACATCTATTACCAATCCGTTTAGAACCTTCGCTATAACAGCTAATACGCGTTTTGGAGATATCAATAAACAGCGACGCGGATACTGGGGAGCCGGTTTTGCGGCTTTTAATGATCAGGCCGGTGATGGAAATTTGCGTACCAACGCAGCAGGATTGAATTTGGTGTATCACGTTCGTTTATCGCGCTACCAGCACATTGGTTTTGGTATGCAGAGTATGTATATGTCGAGATTTGTCGATTACAATAAATTTCAATGGGCGAGTCAGTATGATGGGGCAGCGCACAATGCTTTTTTACCAACGGGTGAAACAGGCATGGTTCAGAATTTTGGTTTCGTAGACGTTAACACCGGGGTTTATTATACATTGAATAACACTTCTGCAGAAATTAACGTTGCGAATAATAACTATCGAATTATCAATGCGGGTGTAGCTGTTCACCACATCACTACTCCACGATATGCTTTTGGCGCCGATAGTTTTGAGGAAAACCTATATGCCAAGCTGGTGGTGCATGCCAATTCCTTGTGGAGCCTTCCGAATTCATCGTTGGCGATTGCTCCCAATTTCATGTTTGCCAAGCAGGGTCCACACGAGGAACTGAGTGTAGGCTCTCTTGTTCGATTGGGCATTTCAGGCAACTCGAAATACACAGCTTTAGTGAAAGACTATGCTGTGTATGGCGGAGTGAATTATCGTTTTCGCGATGCTATTGTGACCACCGGAATCGTTGAGTACGGAAACTATCAATTCGGATTGAGCTACGACTTTAACGTGTCACGCCTTGCAAGTGCCAGCGCCGGTCGAGGTGCTGTCGAGTTTCAGCTGCGGTATATGATGAACGGCAATAGGGCCGTTGTTATGACCTCAGGGCTTAAGTAGGGAATAGGTATTAGGTGCGAAATGAACACACTTTCACTCTTCACTATTTCACTATTTCAGTATTTCCTATCTTCGCGAACCAATCGCATTTCACTTTGTTCTTATAAAAATAGTTGCGATGAACTTATCTATCATGGATCCGGAAACTCCCAGAGAGTTAAATACTGCTGAGAAGAAAATAGCAGAAAATGTATTTTCCATTCTTGAGCAATTGGGAGAAGATCCTTCTCGTCAGGGGTTATTGAAAACCCCGGAGCGGGTTGCGAAAGCTTATTCGTTCATCACACAAGGGTACGAGCAGGATGCGCGAAAAATTTTGCGTAGCGCGATGTTCGATGAAGACTACAGTGAAATGGTTCTTGTGAAAGACATTGAGCTATACAGTCTTTGCGAACATCACATGCTACCTTTCTTTGGTAAAGCGCACATCGCCTATATCCCGAATGGGAAAATTGTTGGTCTGAGCAAGCTTCCCCGTATTGTCGACGTATTCGCCCGAAGACTTCAAGTTCAAGAGCGTCTTACCATCGAAATCCGCGATGCCATCCAGGAGACGCTCGACCCCACAGGTGTTGCAGTAGTAATTGAAGCACAGCATTTATGCATGCAAATGCGCGGTGTAAGCAAACAAAATTCCGTTACCACTACCAGCGCGTTCAGCGGCGCGTTTCTCGAAGATATCAAGACCAGAAAGGAATTTATTTCCTTGATTGGATCGAAGCTTTCTTGAGAGTGAACTGGTGAAATTGTGATTAGTGATTAGTTGAAATTGAAAGAGAAACTCTACCTGTTTCTTCCACTATTTACTCTTCACTAGTCACTACTTCACTACTTCACCACTTCACTATTTCACCAATCAGTCCCTTCTTCCTCCGAAAATGCGCAGCAGGAATAAGAACAAATTGATGAAGTCCAGGTATAAACTCAGCGCACCCATGAGTGCCAATTTACCTGCTGTTGCCGTGCCGTACTCTACGCCGGCGCCAATGCGTTTAATCTTCTGGGTGTCGTAAGCCACAAGTCCTGTGAATACAAGTACACCCACGCAGCTGATGATGTAATCCAACGCTCCGCTATTCATAAACATGTTGACCAATGAAGCGATCACAATGCCAATTACCGCCATCATAAGTATAGACCCAAGTTTCGTTAAATCTGTTTTGGTGGTATAACCAATAAAGGCCATGGTGGTAAACAGTCCTGCAGTAATCAAAAACACTTTCACAATCGCAGGCATGGAATAGACATAAAAGATGAAACTTAAGCTAATTCCATTCACCAATGAGTAGGCTAAAAATAGGCCCATCAGCGCGCCGAAAGAAAGCCGGTTGAATGCAAAGCTCATTATGAGCACCATTCCTATTGGCGCAAGCATTATAACCCACATCAATATGGACGAAGTGCTAATCATTTCGATAAGCGCCCCACTTGCAGCAAACCAATAAGCAGCGATACCGGAAATCGCCAGGGCAAGCGTCATGTAAGAAAATACATTAGAAACAAATGAACGCGATACCGCGCTGTTGTCGAGATTAATCGACTGATCGTTGTAGTTATTCAGATTATTCATTGAATGATGATTTTAAAAGCGAATTTAGTTAAATGGTGAAATAGTGAATGTGGTAAATAGTTAAATGGTGAAAAAGTGAAATGGTTAAAAAGTGAAATGGTGGGCAATTCACCTTCATCCCATACCCCTAAAATCCTATCACCTATCACCTCTCACCTATTACCTATCATCTATCACATATCACCTATACCCATCAGTCCCTTCCAATCACAACCGCCTGCGCCTGGCTTACTTCGTCGCTAACCAATTGCAGCGTATAGGCACCTTCTGCAAGTTCTGAAGTTGGAATAGTGAGGATATGACTGGGCAACCAATCGCCGAGGTGCTTATTGAATACGACGCGGCCGGCTGCGTCCATCAAGGTAATGCGTGCATTATGCGTATAGGGTAGCTTGATTTGAACACGAATGCGGTCGTTTGCCGGATTGGGGTATACTAATATTCCTGATGACGCTGTTTGCATCTCCTCCACATTGACAATCATTTTATCATACAACACAAAATCGTCGACAGCAGCCTCGATAAGCGAACCGCCATCGAGGTATTGTCCTGCGCGTGTACTATCGCTTGCAATGAATTGGAAACGCATTTGTGCAGTTGGTTCC